>NZ_CABEHV010000001.1 GCF_901542415.1 Streptococcus mitis
ATTGGATATCATCTGTGCTGGCCTGGGTCAGGCTGATTTTTTTCAATGCGACGATTTTAGTGAATTCTGCCAGCACAGCTATGAGGTGGTGCATTGGTACACCTTTCAGTATACTTTCTGAGCGTCTTTGTCTCTAATCAGCTCTGCTATTTTCCCTTGGCCTAGTGCTTGCAACCCAAAAAGGAAATAGAGACCTTTGCCCATACTTTTGACGGGTAGTTTTCCAGTTTCAGTATAGCTGATTCCTGCTTCTTCAATTCTTAATCCTGCTGAGAGGAGATGGAGCCCACTGGTGGCCCTTGGATTACACTCTAAGAGGTAGATAGCCTGTCCATTATCAATAAAGTCGAAGGCAATTTGACCATGGTAGTCTGTCCTAGCCACAAAATCCGAAACAAAGGCATTTATTCTAGGCTCGTCATAGGCTTCAAAATAGGAAGATGCCGAACCGTTCAAGCAGTATTGTGCTTGGTAGACAACTTGAGCTAATACTTCTCCATGATGGCAGATAGCATAGGAACAGAGATTTTGACCATTAATTTTTTCCTGTTGTACCCATGGATAGCTGGAGGAGATTGGCTTATTCAGATAAGTCTCCCTACTAATATCTCGAATAACCTCTTTTTCCAAAACGGGAGAAGACCGGTTTGAGTATAGTTGAGGAAAGTTGATTTTGATCTAAATCAGACCATGATTCTAATAATTTAGTCTTTGGATAGATAATTCCAACTGGATTTTTAATGATTTGGTAAATGGCATATTTATGATGCAGTTGAAAGATTAAATCTTTTTCTGGCATCAAGCACTTAGCTCGGTTGCTATCAGATAAGGGCAACTGTTCCAAATAAAAGATATCTTCACAGGTAGGAATGACCAGATCTACTTGATTAATCAGTGCAATCATTGCTTTAGCATAGGATGGAAAATCATATCGTGGGCCAGCAATTTTATGGTAAATGGGTCTTCGTCCTTGCTCATATGTAAAAAAGGCAAGGGACGATTCTAAACTATCAGTTAAGTGAACCTCGTGATTTGACTTAAGTGCTAGACTAACCCAGTCAATCGCAACCGGCGCCCGAGGTGATGTAATCAAGACTTTCACTGCTATTCCTCAATATCCATAGATTTTCTTAATAATTCTAATTATATCATAGAATATTAGAGTAAATAAAGCGTTTACAGACTTTAAAGGATAATTGTTCGTCTCAGTGTGACTCACGTTAAAGTATTTACAAAGCATCTTAAGAAAAGATCTAACTAACAGAAATTTTAATCCATCACTTACAAATTGTATTAAACATCGTAAGTTAGAAGTTGGCTTATCGTCAAATGATTTAGCAGAAATATCCAACATGTCTGAATCAGATTGGGAGGCATTTGAAAAAACGGTGGTGTAATTCCTTTAGCATATAAGGATACAATACTTGACTTATTATTTTGGGACAACTTTCCAAAAGAAGAATGTGAATTAATAGAAAAATTATTTGAAGAGGCAAAAGACAATAATATTTGGCCTGAAGCTGCTTATAAGTCAATAGGACTTACACCTGCACTTTCATTTATTGCTGGATGTGAAATACTCTCTGATGATATTGATAATGATTTAGAAGAATTATCTAATCTACCCGATGGAAGTCATTTAGGACAATTGGATGTTTCTTTAATTTTATCCCAGTTACCACAACAATTCATTACAAAATACGATTATGAATTTGTTTATAATTTAAGTAAAGTTTTGACTCAATATGCCTCAAGAAATAAAGTCGGTTCATCATATAAAGCACATAGTGTCATTGAGGAAATTTATCTGTTTTTAATTGCAAAAAAAGCAGTTCCATATCTTGAATCTCTAAATGAAGAATCTAATATAAACATCAAAAAATTATTAGATTATAACGATGACTGACCTTTTGATATTTTTGATGATATGGATATCTATACTTTTTTATATTCAGACATTTATATTGACAAAGAGTCACTTTATCACTTTTAAAAACTGGTTTGTACCTCAATTTTATTTATAAAATAATTTACCGAAAAAAATAGACAGTTACTCTTATGATAATTGTCTATTTTTTTATTTACTAATTATTAATTGTTACGGTGAATTCATGGTACAAGAAGTATAGTTATTTATACTAATGTTGTCTATTTTTTCAATAAGTCAAAAGTTCCAGAACGATAACCCTTCTAACATTCCATCCGCAGTTGAGACGAGACAGAGCTCCGTAGACAGTACTGATGGTAGGGCTATTCTTGCTAATTTGTATCTAAAGATTAGCAAGTTAAAATCACTTCAATATAACAAAGAGTCCTGTCGCTTAGACTGATGGTCTAGCGGCAGGACTCTGCGGAAGTAGTGAATGATTTTAACTATCTAACCAACTTCTTCATTTCGGCAATACGCTCCTTCGTCGCATCAAATTTAGCTTGGTAGTCTGCTTGCTTCTCTCGCTCTTTTTCGACGACTTCTGGTTTGGCATTGGCAACGAAGCGCTCGTTGCTGAGTTTTTTTGCCGACCATGTCTAGTTCTTTTTTGCCATTTGGCCAATTCTTTATCGAGGCGAACGAGTTCTTCGTCCACGTTGAGCAGGTCTGCTAGTGGGAGGTAGATTTCTGCGCCTGTGATGATGCTGGTCATGGCCATGTCTGGGGCTTGCAGGGCAGCTGAGATTTCTAATTTTTCAGGGTTTGTAAAACGTCGGATGTAGTTTTCGTTGGCTTTAAAAAAGTCTTCTAACTCTTTGTCTGACGTTTTAATCAAGATGGTGATGGCCTTGCTTGGTGCAACGTTCACCTCTGCACGCGCATTGCGGACAGCACGGATCAGGTCTTTCAAGCTCTCAACACCGCGGTGGGCTACCGCATTCTCAAAAGCATCGTTAGCGACTGGGTAAGCTGCTGTAACGATTGAGCCTTGGGCATATTGAGCGTAGATTTCTTCAGTCACAAAAGGCATAATTGGGTGAAGGAGGCGTAAAATTTTTGTCCAAGGTGTAGAGGAGGACTGAGCGGGTCATGACTTTTTCGTCTTCATTGTCAGAATAAAGCACTTCTTTAGTGAGCTCAACATACCAGTTGGCGAATTCTTCCCAAATGAAGTTGTACAAGATGTGGCCGGCAACACCGAACTCGAACTTGTCAAAGTTTTCGGTAACTTTGACAATAGTCTCATTGAGGTTGTGAAGAATCCATTGGTCTGTCACATTTCCTGCTTCTGAGGCTGCTACTTTAGCCACATTGTTTTCTGCTTCTTCAATTGTTAATCCTTCATTGTTCATGAGGATGTAACGGGAAATGTTCCAGATTTTGTTAATGAAGTTCCATGAGGCATCCATTTTTTCGTAAGAGAAACGAACGTCTTGGCCTGGGGCAGAGCCGTTTGATAGGAACCAACGTAAGCTATCTGCACCATATTTTTCAACAACATCCATTGGGTCAATACCGTTACCCAATGATTTAGACATTTTGCGGCCTTCTTCATCACGAATGAGTCCATGAATCAAAACATTTTGGAATGGGCGCTCATTAGTGAATTCAAGGGATTGG
>NZ_CABEHV010000002.1 GCF_901542415.1 Streptococcus mitis
AAAGAAGGACACCTTCTCTTAGAGGCTTTGACGATAGCTATGTATCCCCTCATTCTCGGCACACGGAGATTTCTAAGGAAGAGGTCTTAAATAAAACCAATCTCGAGATTTTATCAGAGGGTCCTCAGGTTGGAGTTTCGATTTTGGCTAGTCGTGATTTACGAGAAATTTATAGTTTTGGGCATTTGGAATATGATCGTGATACCTTGGCAAATGAATATTTCCGAGATCGTGATGCAGGTTTAGATCCACATATTCCAGAAAATTACTTTAAGGATGATGATGTCAACCAGACACCTTGTCTTTGTTGGTCTTCATCAGCAGCCCTCTTTTTCAGTAACTGGGTGAACTATGCCGTCTATCAGGAAACACCTTTTGACTGGAGAAAAATAGAAGATGATGCATCTGCATTTGGGTATTTATAAGAGGAATTATGACATATTTAGACGCTTTTAAATCAGGGAACTTGGTTTTACCGAGTGCCCTGCTCTTGCATTTTAAGGAACTATTTCCTTCCAGCGACGATTTTCTGGTCTGGCAATTTTTCTATTTGCAAAATACGACAGGTTTGGAAGAAATGTCCCCAAGCCAGATTGCTGAAAGGATTGGCAAGGAAATTTCGGATGTCAATCAGGCTATTTCCAATCTGACGGAGAGGGGACTACTTCAGTATCGAACGATCGAATTGAATGGCGAAATTGAATTGCTTTTTGATGCTAGTTTGGCTTTGGAACGTTTGGATAATTTGCTTGGAGCCGCTCATTCGAGTTCAGACCAGTTGACATCTCAAAATCAGCTCAAAGATTTGGTGGAAACCTTCCAGCAGGAATTAGGACGCTTGTTGACACCTTTTGAGATTGAAGATTTGACCAAGACACTAAAGGAAGATGGAACCAGTGCTGACTTGATTAAGGAAGCTCTTCGTGAAGCTGTTTTGAATGGAAAAGCAAACTGGAAGTACATTCAGGCGATTTTGAGAAACTGGCGCCATGAAGGTATCAAAAGTGTGGCTCAAATCGAGGCTAAGCGGGCAGAAAGAGAAGCAAGCAATCCTCAGTTGACACAGGTATCTGCAGATTTCAGAAATGCCATGGATCTTTGGAAGGATTAATCCATACAAGCAGGCTTGAAATCCGAGTAAGATTTGCAAGCTGTGTATAATTGTGATAAAATAAATAGAAAATAAATTGAAAAAAGAGGTATGTGAAATGTCACGTAAACCATTTATCGCTGGTAACTGGAAAATGAACAAAAATCCAGAAGAAGCTAAAGTATTCGTTGAAGCAGTTGCATCAAAACTTCCTTCATCAGATCTTGTTGAAGCAGGTATCGCAGCTCCAGCTCTTGATTTGACAGCTGTTCTTGCTGCTGCTAAAGGTTCAAACCTCAAAGTTGCTGCTCAAAACTGCTACTTTGAAAATGCAGGTGCTTTCACTGGTGAAACTAGCCCACAAGTTTTGAAAGAAATCGGTACTGACTATGTTGTTATCGGTCACTCAGAACGCCGTGACTACTTCCATGAAACTGACGAAGATATCAACAAAAAAGCAAAAGCAATCTTTGCAAACGGTATGCTTCCAATCATCTGTTGTGGTGAGTCACTTGAAACTTACGAAGCTGGTAAAGCTGCTGAATTCGTAGGTGCTCAAGTATCTGCTGCATTGGCTGGATTGACTGCTGAACAAGTTGCTGCATCAGTTATCGCTTACGAGCCAATCTGGGCTATCGGTACTGGTAAATCAGCTTCACAAGACGATGCACAAAAAATGTGTAAAGTTGTTCGTGACGTTGTAGCTGCTGACTTTGGTCAAGAAGTTGCAGACAAAGTTCGTGTTCAATACGGTGGTTCTGTTAAACCTGAAAACGTTGCTTCATACATGGCTTGCCCAGATGTTGACGGTGCCCTTGTAGGTGGTGCGTCACTTGAAGCAGAAAGCTTCTTGGCTTTGCTTGACTTTGTAAAATAATCAGTAGCAAAAGCTAGGTGGAACAGCATTCAAGATGTCTGTTCCATTTTTTATAGGAGAAGAAAGATTGAAAATCAAGATTGGAAAAATTGGATTAGCAAGTCTCTGTTTACTGGGCTTGGCAGTTAGTCATGTCGCTGCAAATGAAACTGAAGTGAAATCATCTTCGGAAGGAAGCAGAGTTCAAGATTCTTCTAGCAAGGTAGAAGAAAAGAAATCAGAAACGACTACAAGTCAAAAAGAAGAAGAGAAGATGGAAGAAGTAAAAGAGACGCGAGCTAGTAGTAGTCAGAAAGAAGAAAGTAAGCCAAATTTAACATCAGCACACTGGGAAGGAGATTTCTATGTAAAAGCTGATGGTTCCAAAGCGAAGAGTGAGTGGATTTTCGATACTAGCTACAGTAGTTGGTTCTATATAAAATCAGATGGTCGTTATGCCCAAAAAGAATGGCATGGAAACTATTACCTCAAAATGGGTGGTTACATGGCTAAAAATGAATGGGTTTACGATAACAATTATAATAGCTGGTTCTACCTCAAGATAGACGGTTCTTATGCAAATCAAGAATGGCAGAAAATTAATGGTAAATGGTATTATTTCAAGAAATGGGGCTCTATGGCTAAAAGTCAGTGGCAAGGAAATTATTTCTTGAATGGTCAAGGTGCCATGATGCAAAACGAATGGCTTTACGATAAGCATTATAAGACTTGGTTCTATCTTAAGGCAGATGGTTCTTACGCTAATGAACAGTGGCAAAAGATTGATGGCAAGTGGTACTATTTCAAGAAGTGGGGCTACATGGCTCAAGATGAGTGGCAAGGTAATTACTATCTTACTGAAAGTGGTGCTATGGCGACTGGTGAGTTAGTGATGGACGATACTCGCTATACTTTTGCTGATTCAGGGGAACTGAAAGAAAAGAAAGCCTTGAATGTTGGTTGGGTTTATCGAAACGGCCACCGTTATTTCTTTAACCATCGTGAAGAACAGGTTGGAACAGATCGTGCTAAGAAGGTTATTGATGTCAGTGAACATAATGGTCGCATTAGTGATTGGAAAAAGGTTATCCAGGAAAATGGAGTTGATGGCGTCATTGTTCGCTTGGGATATAGTGGTGTAGAAGATAAGGAATTGGCTTATAATATTCAAGAATTGAATCGACTAGGCATTCCTTATGGTGTTTATCTTTATACCTATGCCGAAAATGAAACAGATGCTGAGAATGATGCCAAACAGACTATTGAACTCTTGAAGAAATACAAGATGAACTTGTCTTATCCAATCTACTATGATGTTGAGAACTGGGAATATGTCAATAAAACAAAGAGAGCTTCAAATGATACTGGAATCTGGGTCAAGATTATCAATAAGTATATGACAACAATGAAGCAGGCTGGTTATCAAAATGTGAAAGTTTATAGCTATCGTCAACTCTTGCAAACTCGTTTGAATCATCCAGATATTTTACAACATGTCAACTGGGTTGCAGCCTATACGGATGTGCTTGATTGGAATAATCCTCATTATTCAGGAGAAAAAGGATGGCAATATACTTCATCTGACTCTCTTAAAGGGATTAGGGGTCATGTTGATGTTAGCGTCTGGTATTAAGATATAAAGTTGAGAAAGGAGTGTGCAAGAAATTTGCATCCTCTTTTTCTTTATTTTACTGAAGCAAAGGGGTATGAAATTTATACTCTACGAAAATCTCTTCAAACCACGTCGGTTTTATTTGCAACCTCAAAGCTGTACTTTGAGCAACCTGCGGCTAGATTTCTAGTTTGATCTTCATTAAGTATTAATCAAAAAATCTCTAAATAATTCTTAAATTATCAGTCTATTGCAACTTTTCTCATGTGAGTCTTTTGGCTTGCTATTGGTTTTTCTTAGTAGTATACTAAGGTAGTAATCATTAAGAAGTGGTTACAAAAAATAATGAATGAGGTAAAGAAAATGGTAGAATTTAAAAAAGAAGCAGTAAAAGACGTAACAACATTGACAAAATCAGCGCCAGTAGCATTGGCGAAAACAAAGGAAGTATTGAATCAAGCTGTTGCTGATTTGTACGTAGCCCACGTTGCTTTGCACCAAGTACACTGGTACATGCGTGGTCGTGGTTTCCTTGTATGGCATCCAAAAATGGATGAGTACATGGATGCTCTTGATGGTCAATTGGATGAAATCAGTGAGCGTTTGATCACACTTGGTGGTAGCCCATTCTCTACATTGACAGAATTCCTTCAAAACAGTGAAATCGAAGAAGAAGCTGGTGAATACCGTAATGTTGAAGAAAGCTTGGAACGTGTCCTTGCTATCTACCGTTACTTGTCAGAACTCTTCCAAAAAGGTTTGGATGTTACTGATGAAGAAGGTGACGATGTGACAAACGGTATCTTTACAGATGCTAAAACTGAAACTGATAAAACAATCTGGATGCTTGCCGCAGAACTTGGACAAGCACCTGGTTTGTAAGAAATAGAATAATCATATAAAAATCTGTAGGATGCCTCTTACAGATTTTTTTCTATTCTGTAAGCTATTCCAAACCAGTCTTTTTTTGAGTTTTTTGATAAAATAGTACTATCAGTGAAAAGGATGGAAGCATGACTAAGAAAATCGTAGCTATTTGGGCCCAGGATGAAGAGGGTGTGATTGGTAAGGGAAATCGCCTGCCTTGGCATTTGCCAGCAGAACTGCAACACTTCAAAGAAACAACTCTGAATCATGCTATCTTGATGGGGCGTGTGACCTTTGATGGGATGGGGCGTCGCTTGCTTCCACAACGGGAAACTCTGATTTTGACGCGTAATTCTGAAGAAAAGATAGACGGGGTTACTACTTTTCAGGATGTCCAGTCTGTCTTGGACTGGTATCAGGCTCAAGAAAAGAATCTTTATATTATCGGTGGGAAGCAAATTTTTCAGGCTTTTGAACCCTACCTTGACGAAGTAATTGTGACTCAAATTCATGCTCGGGTGGAGGGAGATACCTATTTCCCTGAGGAGTTTGATTTGTCTCTTTTTGAGACAGTTTCAAGCAAATCCTATACCAAAGATGAGAAAAATCCTTATGATTTTACCATCCAATACCGCAAGAGAAAGGAAGTCTAATGGAACGTAGTATATTTGGTTTTTTCACAGCCATGCTGTGTTTGGTCTGCTTGCTTGCAGGAGCACAGGCTTTTCGTAAAAAGCGTTATGGACTTTCTGTCCTGCTCTGGTTAAATGCCTTTACCAATTTGGTCAATAGTATCCATGCTTTTTACATGACCTTATTTTAGATAGAATGACAGTATAGAATAGAACGGAAGGAAATCATGCCTACAAATAGGAATAATGATATGATGGTTTATTGCTCATTTTGTGGCAAAAGCCAAGAAGAAGTACAAAAAATAATCGCAGGCAACAACGCCTTTATCTGTAATGAATGTGTGGAGTTGGCTCAGGAAATCATTCGAGAGGAGTTGGCGGAAGAAGTCTTGGCAGACTTGTCTGAAGTTCCAAAACCAATCGAACTCCTCCATATCTTGAACCACTATGTAATCGGTCAAGATCGTGCCAAACGTGCTTTAGCAGTAGCAGTATACAACCACTACAAACGCATCAATTTCCACGATACGCGTGAAGAGTCGGAAGATGTGGATTTGCAGAAGTCAAACATCTTGATGATTGGCCCAACTGGTTCAGGGAAAACTTTCCTGGCCCAGACCTTGGCTAAGAGCTTGAATGTGCCTTTTGCGATTGCGGATGCAACAGCTCTTACTGAGGCTGGTTATGTTGGTGAGGATGTGGAAAATATCCTCCTCAAACTATTGCAGGCTGCTGACTTTAATATTGAACGTGCAGAGCGTGGGATTATCTACGTGGATGAAATTGACAAGATTGCTAAGAAGAGCGAGAACGTATCGATCACACGTGATGTTTCTGGTGAAGGTGTGCAACAAGCCCTTCTCAAGATTATCGAGGGGACCGTTGCTAGTGTTCCGCCTCAAGGTGGACGCAAGCATCCGCAACAAGAGATGATTCAAGTGGATACTAAAAATATCCTCTTCATCGTGGGTGGTGCTTTTGATGGTATTGAAGAAATCGTCAAACAACGTCTGGGAGAAAAAGTCATCGGATTTGGTCAAAATAATAAAGCAATTGATGAAAACAGCTCTTACATGCAAGAAATCATCGCAGAAGATATTCAAAAATTTGGTATTATCCCTGAGTTGATTGGACTCTTGCCTGTCTTTGCTGCTCTTGAGCAATTGACAGTGGATGACTTGGTTCGTATCTTGAAAGAGCCAAGAAATGCTTTGGTGAAACAGTACCAAACCTTGCTTTCTTATGATGATGTCGAGTTGGAGTTTGACGACGAAGCCCTTCAAGAGATTGCAAATAAGGCCATCGAACGCAAAACCGGTGCGCGTGGTCTTCGCTCGATTATCGAAGAAACCATGCTAGATGTCATGTTTGAAGTACCGAGTCAGGAAAATGTGAAATTGGTCCGCATCACTAAAGAAGCTGTCGATGGAACAGATAAACCAATCCTAGAAACAGCCTAGAGGTGACTATGGAACTTAATACACATAATGCTGAAATCTTGCTCAGTGCGGCTAATAAATCCCACTATCCGCAGGATGAACTGCCAGAGATTGCCCTAGCAGGGCGTTCAAATGTTGGTAAATCTAGCTTTATCAATACCATGCTGAACCGTAAGAATCTAGCCCGAACATCAGGTAAACCTGGTAAAACTCAGCTGCTCAACTTCTTTAATATCGACGACAAGATGCGCTTTGTGGATGTGCCTGGTTATGGCTATGCCCGCGTTTCCAAAAAGGAACGTGAAAAGTGGGGGCGCATGATTGAGGAGTATCTAACGACTCGGGAAAATCTCCGTGCAGTGGTCAGTCTAGTTGACCTTCGTCATGACCCGTCAGCAGATGATGTGCAGATGTACGAATTTCTTAAGTATTATGAGATTCCAGTCATCATTGTGGCGACCAAGGCAGACAAGATTCCACGTGGTAAATGGAACAAGCACGAATCAGCAATCAAAAAGAAATTAAACTTTGACCCAAGTGACGACTTTATCCTCTTTTCATCTGTCAGCAAGGCAGGGATGGATGAAGCTTGGGATGCAATCTTAGAAAAATTGTGAGGAAAAGAAAATGGTCACAGAGACCCAGTTGTTGCGCCACTTGGCTAATACACCCCTGCAACTGGATATTGATTTTCTCTATATGGAAAGCCACCGCTCTAAGACAACTCGTTCAGAGCACATGGAGACCTTTTATAAAACTTTTCCTGAAGTTAAGGACGAGTATTTTGATGGCATGATTATCACGGGTGCTCCAGTTGAGCATTTACCATTTGAGGAAGTGGACTATTGGGAGGAATTCAGTCAGGTAATCGAGTGGTCCAAGACCCACGTCTATTCGACGCTTCATATCTGCTGGGGTGCCCAGGCTGGTCTTTATCTGCGTTATGGGGTGGAAAAATACCAGATGGACAGTAAATTATCAGGTATCTATCCTCAGGATACTTTAAAAGAAGGACACCTTCTCTTTAGAGGCTTTGACGATAGCTATGTATCCCCTCATTCTCGGCACACGGAGATTTCTAAGGAAGAGGTCTTAAATAAAACCAATCTCGAGATTTTATCAGAGGGTCCTCAGGTTGGAGTTTCGATTTTGGCTAGTCGTGATTTACGAGAAATTTATAGTTTTGGGCATTTGGAATATGATCGTGATACCTTGGCAAATGAATATTTCCGAGATCGTGATGCAGGTTTAGATCCACATATTCCAGAAAATTACTTTAAGGATGATGATGTCAACCAGACACCTTGTCTTTGTTGGTCTTCATCAGCAGCCCTCTTTTTCAGTAACTGGGTGAACTATGCCGTCTATCAGGAAACACCTTTTGACTGGAGAAAAATAGAAGATGATGCATCTGCATTTGGGTATTTATAAGAGGAATTATGACATATTTAGACGCTTTTAAATCAGGGAACTTGGTTTTACCGAGTGCCCTGCTCTTGCATTTTAAGGAACTATTTCCTTCCAGCGACGATTTTCTGGTCTGGCAATTTTTCTATTTGCAAAATACGACAGGTTTGGAAGAAATGTCCCCAAGCCAGATTGCTGAAAGGATTGGCAAGGAAATTTCGGATGTCAATCAGGCTATTTCCAATCTGACGGAGAGGGGACTACTTCAGTATCGAACGATCGAATTGAATGGCGAAATTGAATTGCTTTTTGATGCTAGTTTGGCTTTGGAACGTTTGGATAATTTGCTTGGAGCCGCTCATTCGAGTTCAGACCAGTTGACATCTCAAAATCAGCTCAAAGATTTGGTGGAAACCTTCCAGCAGGAATTAGGACGCTTGTTGACACCTTTTGAGATTGAAGATTTGACCAAGACACTAAAGGAAGATGGAACCAGTGCTGACTTGATTAAGGAAGCTCTTCGTGAAGCTGTTTTGAATGGAAAAGCAAACTGGAAGTACATTCAGGCGATTTTGAGAAACTGGCGCCATGAAGGTATCAAAAGTGTGGCTCAAATCGAGGCTAAGCGGGCAGAAAGAGAAGCAAGCAATCCTCAGTTGACACAGGTATCTGCAGATTTCAGAAATGCCATGGATCTTTGGAAGGATTAATCCATACAAGCAGGCTTGAAATCCGAGTAAGATTTGCAAGCTGTGTATAATTGTGATAAAATAAATAGAAAATAAATTGAAAAAAGAGGTATGTGAAATGTCACGTAAACCATTTATCGCTGGTAACTGGAAAATGAACAAAAATCCAGAAGAAGCTAAAGTATTCGTTGAAGCAGTTGCATCAAAACTTCCTTCATCAGATCTTGTTGAAGCAGGTATCGCAGCTCCAGCTCTTGATTTGACAGCTGTTCTTGCTGCTGCTAAAGGTTCAAACCTCAAAGTTGCTGCTCAAAACTGCTACTTTGAAAATGCAGGTGCTTTCACTGGTGAAACTAGCCCACAAGTTTTGAAAGAAATCGGTACTGACTATGTTGTTATCGGTCACTCAGAACGCCGTGACTACTTCCATGAAACTGACGAAGATATCAACAAAAAAGCAAAAGCAATCTTTGCAAACGGTATGCTTCCAATCATCTGTTGTGGTGAGTCACTTGAAACTTACGAAGCTGGTAAAGCTGCTGAATTCGTAGGTGCTCAAGTATCTGCTGCATTGGCTGGATTGACTGCTGAACAAGTTGCTGCATCAGTTATCGCTTACGAGCCAATCTGGGCTATCGGTACTGGTAAATCAGCTTCACAAGACGATGCACAAAAAATGTGTAAAGTTGTTCGTGACGTTGTAGCTGCTGACTTTGGTCAAGAAGTTGCAGACAAAGTTCGTGTTCAATACGGTGGTTCTGTTAAACCTGAAAACGTTGCTTCATACATGGCTTGCCCAGATGTTGACGGTGCCCTTGTAGGTGGTGCGTCACTTGAAGCAGAAAGCTTCTTGGCTTTGCTTGACTTTGTAAAATAATCAGTAGCAAAAGCTAGGTGGAACAGCATTCAAGATGTCTGTTCCATTTTTTATAGGAGAAGAAAGATTGAAAATCAAGATTGGAAAAATTGGATTAGCAAGTCTCTGTTTACTGGGCTTGGCAGTTAGTCATGTCGCTGCAAATGAAACTGAAGTGAAATCATCTTCGGAAGGAAGCAGAGTTCAAGATTCTTCTAGCAAGGTAGAAGAAAAGAAATCAGAAACGACTACAAGTCAAAAAGAAGAAGAGAAGATGGAAGAAGTAAAAGAGACGCGAGCTAGTAGTAGTCAGAAAGAAGAAAGTAAGCCAAATTTAACATCAGCACACTGGGAAGGAGATTTCTATGTAAAAGCTGATGGTTCCAAAGCGAAGAGTGAGTGGATTTTCGATACTAGCTACAGTAGTTGGTTCTATATAAAATCAGATGGTCGTTATGCCCAAAAAGAATGGCATGGAAACTATTACCTCAAAATGGGTGGTTACATGGCTAAAAATGAATGGGTTTACGATAACAATTATAATAGCTGGTTCTACCTCAAGATAGACGGTTCTTATGCAAATCAAGAATGGCAGAAAATTAATGGTAAATGGTATTATTTCAAGAAATGGGGCTCTATGGCTAAAAGTCAGTGGCAAGGAAATTATTTCTTGAATGGTCAAGGTGCCATGATGCAAAACGAATGGCTTTACGATAAGCATTATAAGACTTGGTTCTATCTTAAGGCAGATGGTTCTTACGCTAATGAACAGTGGCAAAAGATTGATGGCAAGTGGTACTATTTCAAGAAGTGGGGCTACATGGCTCAAGATGAGTGGCAAGGTAATTACTATCTTACTGAAAGTGGTGCTATGGCGACTGGTGAGTTAGTGATGGACGATACTCGCTATACTTTTGCTGATTCAGGGGAACTGAAAGAAAAGAAAGCCTTGAATGTTGGTTGGGTTTATCGAAACGGCCACCGTTATTTCTTTAACCATCGTGAAGAACAGGTTGGAACAGATCGTGCTAAGAAGGTTATTGATGTCAGTGAACATAATGGTCGCATTAGTGATTGGAAAAAGGTTATCCAGGAAAATGGAGTTGATGGCGTCATTGTTCGCTTGGGATATAGTGGTGTAGAAGATAAGGAATTGGCTTATAATATTCAAGAATTGAATCGACTAGGCATTCCTTATGGTGTTTATCTTTATACCTATGCCGAAAATGAAACAGATGCTGAGAATGATGCCAAACAGACTATTGAACTCTTGAAGAAATACAAGATGAACTTGTCTTATCCAATCTACTATGATGTTGAGAACTGGGAATATGTCAATAAAACAAAGAGAGCTTCAAATGATACTGGAATCTGGGTCAAGATTATCAATAAGTATATGACAACAATGAAGCAGGCTGGTTATCAAAATGTGAAAGTTTATAGCTATCGTCAACTCTTGCAAACTCGTTTGAATCATCCAGATATTTTACAACATGTCAACTGGGTTGCAGCCTATACGGATGTGCTTGATTGGAATAATCCTCATTATTCAGGAGAAAAAGGATGGCAATATACTTCATCTGACTCTCTTAAAGGGATTAGGGGTCATGTTGATGTTAGCGTCTGGTATTAAGATATAAAGTTGAGAAAGGAGTGTGCAAGAAATTTGCATCCTCTTTTTCTTTATTTTACTGAAGCAAAGGGGTATGAAATTTATACTCTACGAAAATCTCTTCAAACCACGTCGGTTTTATTTGCAACCTCAAAGCTGTACTTTGAGCAACCTGCGGCTAGATTTCTAGTTTGATCTTCATTAAGTATTAATCAAAAAATCTCTAAATAATTCTTAAATTATCAGTCTATTGCAACTTTTCTCATGTGAGTCTTTTGGCTTGCTATTGGTTTTTCTTAGTAGTATACTAAGGTAGTAATCATTAAGAAGTGGTTACAAAAAATAATGAATGAGGTAAAGAAAATGGTAGAATTTAAAAAAGAAGCAGTAAAAGACGTAACAACATTGACAAAATCAGCGCCAGTAGCATTGGCGAAAACAAAGGAAGTATTGAATCAAGCTGTTGCTGATTTGTACGTAGCCCACGTTGCTTTGCACCAAGTACACTGGTACATGCGTGGTCGTGGTTTCCTTGTATGGCATCCAAAAATGGATGAGTACATGGATGCTCTTGATGGTCAATTGGATGAAATCAGTGAGCGTTTGATCACACTTGGTGGTAGCCCATTCTCTACATTGACAGAATTCCTTCAAAACAGTGAAATCGAAGAAGAAGCTGGTGAATACCGTAATGTTGAAGAAAGCTTGGAACGTGTCCTTGCTATCTACCGTTACTTGTCAGAACTCTTCCAAAAAGGTTTGGATGTTACTGATGAAGAAGGTGACGATGTGACAAACGGTATCTTTACAGATGCTAAAACTGAAACTGATAAAACAATCTGGATGCTTGCCGCAGAACTTGGACAAGCACCTGGTTTGTAAGAAATAGAATAATCATATAAAAATCTGTAGGATGCCTCTTACAGATTTTTTTCTATTCTGTAAGCTATTCCAAACCAGTCTTTTTTTGAGTTTTTTGATAAAATAGTACTATCAGTGAAAAGGATGGAAGCATGACTAAGAAAATCGTAGCTATTTGGGCCCAGGATGAAGAGGGTGTGATTGGTAAGGGAAATCGCCTGCCTTGGCATTTGCCAGCAGAACTGCAACACTTCAAAGAAACAACTCTGAATCATGCTATCTTGATGGGGCGTGTGACCTTTGATGGGATGGGGCGTCGCTTGCTTCCACAACGGGAAACTCTGATTTTGACGCGTAATTCTGAAGAAAAGATAGACGGGGTTACTACTTTTCAGGATGTCCAGTCTGTCTTGGACTGGTATCAGGCTCAAGAAAAGAATCTTATATTATCGGTGGGGAAGCAAATTTTTCAGGCTTTTGAACCCTACCTTGACGAAGTAATTGTGGACTCAAATTCATGCTCGGGTGGAGGGAGATACCTATTTCCCTGAGGAGTTTGATTTGTCTCTTTTTGAGACAGTTTCAAGCAAATCCTATACCAAAGATGAGAAAAATCCTTATGATTTTACCATCCAATACCGCAAGAGAAAGGAAGTCTAATGGAACGTAGTATATTTGGTTTTTCACAGCCATGCTGTGTTTGGTCTGCTTGCTTGCAGGAGCACAGGCTTTTCGTAAAAAGCGTTATGGACTTTCTGTCCTGCTCTGGTTAAATGCCTTTACCAATTTGGTCAATAGTATCCATGCTTTTTACATGACCTTATTTTAGATAGAATGACAGTATAGAATAGAACGGAAGGAAATCATGCCTACAAATAGGAATAATGATATGATGGTTTATTGCTCATTTTGTGGCAAAAGCCAAGAAGAAGTACAAAAAATAATCGCAGGCAACAACGCCTTTATCTGTAATGAATGTGTGGAGTTGGCTCAGGAAATCATTCGAGAGGAGTTGGCGGAAGAAGTCTTGGCAGACTTGTCTGAAGTTCCAAAACCAATCGAACTCCTCCATATCTTGAACCACTATGTAATCGGTCAAGATCGTGCCAAACGTGCTTTAGCAGTAGCAGTATACAACCACTACAAACGCATCAATTTCCACGATACGCGTGAAGAGTCGGAAGATGTGGATTTGCAGAAGTCAAACATCTTGATGATTGGCCCAACTGGTTCAGGGAAAACTTTCCTGGCCCAGACCTTGGCTAAGAGCTTGAATGTGC
>NZ_CABEHV010000003.1 GCF_901542415.1 Streptococcus mitis
TGAATAGAGATGAAAATCAATTATTGTTGCACAATAATTCTATATGTGTAACAAATGATGAAGTTGAAAAACGTGATTTAGGAGAGAGAAAAAAGGTCATCAATTCTCTCGATTTTCTAACCGCCCCTTCTAACAGGCGGTTAAAGGTGCAAAGTTTACCCCTCTCCTGTAAACTGGATTGGTCGATAGACCGAATAACGATAGTCGGACTTCTTAAAAAATTCACTTTCGATAGTACCATTTTTACTGAAGGTGGCGAGGTCATCTATACGGCTGGCGAAGATTTCACGCTAGCCCAGGCAATGCCCCTTCTCGCTAGAGAAGATGGGGCGAAGAAAGCTGGCGCAGGGTGGAGCCTAATCGATCGCTACGGCGAGAATATCGCCTATATTGAGGTCTTGCCTTTTCTAGACAAAAAGACAGGTCAGGAAAAAGGGCGGATTGATTTCAATCCAAATAAGATAGAAAATTTTTTGAAGATAAGTTTAAAAGATTTTATCAAACTAATGTTTGAAGAACCTCATTTTTCGCGTGCCGATGTGGCTTGCGATATTATAGGGCTACCAAATGACTATATTAGTCAATATAGATTGGCTGATGCAGTATCTTTTCGCCCTTATTATGGCTTAGGTGGAGCGTTAGAAACGGCATACTGGGGCGCTAGATCTTCAGAGCGACAAATTAGAATGTATAACAAGTATCTGGAGCAGACGAAGAAAAAAGAGGTTGTTCCAGAAGGTGTTGAAACGTGGTGGAGATTGGAAATGCAACTCCGTAGAGGTAAGGCTAGCGAATGGGTAAATGTTGTATATAAAGCCCTTGACTCATTTTATTCCTTGCATTATCTACCAGTTGATATGAAGGTTACAGATAAAGTAATGCTTAGTGGATTGATTGCTGAACCTTATTTAATTAGTGAACTATCTGACAGAACACGAAAGAAGTATAGGAAGTTAATGAAGCAATTAGCTAAAGATGATGAACTTACAAATCATCTAAAAGCTAGTTTTTCAGAAAGTATCGAACAACTAGACAAGGAGCTAAACAACTGGCTCAAAGGCATGACGGTAAACCGTGAAGAAAATGAAAATGAGGTAAATTAAATGACAATTGCTAAAGAAAAAATGACTGATAGAGAAATTATCGAGAAGTGTCGCTGCTATATTCATTGCATGAGAAAAAGAGTGCCTGATGATGAAGAGGCGAGATTTGATTATTTTACAGAAGTTAGAAAGGATATTTATGAGAATTTAGAATTAGAAAAGGATGAAGCGAGGGTAGTTTTTCAAGCGGTTAGTTGTAATGCAGAGGAATTCATTGCATATCTCCTACTTTCGCAGGGTAATGAACCTTTGAAGAAATATCTAACGTTCGAAGATTTTTTTGAAGAATGGAATTCTGATGAAATTTTTTATAGAGGTTATATTGGGGCTGATTTAAAAGATTTTGAAGGTTGAGTAAAAGAGAGGGCGCAGAGCCTTCTCTTTTTGTGTGTCTGCAATCGCAAAGCGCAGACACTCGCACGCATTCGTGCGACAGGGAGCGAAGCGGAAACCCGCCCAAAGGGTTTTCGAGAGCGGATAAATGTTTACCCGTTAGAGACTTTTTCGCAGAAAAATCGACGGGTAAACATTTATCTGCCACTTTAGTGGCTTAGCTAAAATTTAAAAAATCATGATTTAGTTTTTTTGATTTCTGATTTTTTTATTTTAAAAAAAATGGCATAATAGTATTGTAGAAAATTGATTGATGTGGAGTAAATAAAACTAAGAGTAAAAAAGGAGAAAAAACGTAGCTTAGGTTAGGTTTTTTTTGATAATTTAAAAAGAAAAATAAAGGAAAAAAATCATGAACAAAATTGAAGCAGAAAAAGAGAGAATTTTTAAGGAATTGCAGAAAGAAATTCAAGCAGGGCTAGAAGCCTATGAGAGAGGGGAGTGTATCCCTCTAGAAGAGGTCAGAGAGCACCTTCTAGGCTCAGACTCAAAAGCGCTTCTTGATAAACTTCAAGATGAAGCCAATCAAATTGTTGCAGACATGGAACAAGGGAACTATTTTACTAAAGAGGAACTAATGAAAAGATATGGGATTGATTAAAAAAAGAAGAAAGGAAAAAGGAAAACTATATAAAAAAGAAATGTCGTTGTTTATATATCGATTTGTAGAAGAAGCTCGAACCCAGTCCCAGCTGTAAATGGGAGTCATAGCACAGACTCAGAAAAGTTGCTCCAATGTCATGGCATAGACATTTGTAAAAAAGTTGCCATGCCACCTTCTTAGGTGGCGGTTATACCTGACCAGTTCTGACGCTGGCGTTACAAAATTCCATTAAGGAGGTCACTATGGACAATGTTAGAAAAGAGGGACGCTGGGCGAAGAAGCGTCGCCTTAGAAGAGAAGAAGAGGAAAGAGATAAAGAAGAAAAGGCGGAGTATCGCGATATAGGTCGCTTAAAACTACAGTCTATGTATAAGGCTGGTTTTGGGCGAAGTCGCGCCAGCGACAAGCTTAAAGGCATGACTTCTGATAAAATCTATTCAAAGTCAACTTTTGAGACTTACAAAAAACAATATCGCTACTTTTGCGACTATCTAAAGGAGCAAAAGCCTGAGGTAAAAACCATGGATCAAGCGAAGAACTCTGTAAATGATTATCTTCTTTATCTTATTGAAAAAAGAAAGTCAGCGTATTCTATCAATACGATAAAATCAGCGCTAGCAAAGGTTTTTGAAGCCCCAACAACTGACTTTATAAAGACTCCAGAGCGTACTCGTGCGAACATTGCACGGTCAAGATACGATGCTATTCGTGATAAAGACCTGTCTAAGAAAACAGAAGAGAAGTATTCACGCTTTACATCGGCTTTTGGACTAAGAAGAAAAGAGATGGAAGAAATTACTGCTGAAGACCTACTTTTCAAGGATGGGAAATACTATCTCAATGTAACAAAGGGAACCAAGGGCGGTCGCCCTAGAGTTGCTGAAATAGTTTGAGTTTCAGTTCAGAAGAAGAAACAAAAGATATTGTTAAATGGATACAATCCAAAAAAGGGAAGCTTTTCCCAAAACTTCCCTCACACTATGATAACCACCATTATCGAGCGATCTACGCAAAAAGGGTGTATAACAAATATGCCAGGGATGTGAACACCATCCCAGCAAAGGAAAGATATGTAATGAGAAAAGATAGAGCTGGGGAGACTTTCGACAAGGCTGCGATGAAAATCGCCAGCAAATTCCTCGGTCATAACAGAATTTCAGTGATAGCTCAGAGCTATCTATACGATTAGAATATTAGTGATAATCCCACCTAGAAAAGGTGGGATTTTTTTTGTCACAAAACTAAATGAGTGGTTTATGCCGAGAAAACTTTTTACAAAAAGCCTTGCGAGAGTATGCTAGGACGTGCGAGCCGAAAGGCTTTAGCTTTCGGAGAGGACACGGACGCAGTACGACCAGCAAGGGTTTCTTTTTGTCAAAAGGAAATTGGAATAAAAAACGAATGTTTTTATTGTGTAATATTTAGATTAGGAGTATAATGTATATAACATAACTACACAACTAGGAGGACTGTTATATGAATAATGTTGTAACTACACCAATTTCTGTAAGATTTAGTCAGGAGCTAAATTCTTTATTAAATGCTACTATTGAAGAAAATAATATAACAAAGACTGACTTCATCAGACAAGCTGTTATAGAGAAAATTGAAGATATGTATGACATTAAGGTTGCTGATGAGGCTCATCAGGAATGGGTTGCAGGTGGCAAGAAAACTTTTACACATGAAGAGATGATGAAACGCTATGGCTAAATATCAAGTTGAATATGCCGATACTTTTCATAAAGCAATGGAAAAATTAGATCGGGGAAATCAGCGTTTCATCATGAATTGGATTTCTCAACATCTTAAAGATGTTGATTTCCCAACTTCTCCAGGGAAAGTTTTAAGAGGAAATTTTTCTGGCTATGTCCGCTTTAGAGTTGGAAATTATAGAATTATCGCTGAAGTAGATAATGACAAGTTTGTGATTACAAATATGACGGTTGGTCATAGGTCAGAGGTTTATAAAATAAAAAAATTTTAATAGAAAGGTCAACAAAAAAAGAAAAGCCCTAGCGGGAACTAGGCTTTTCAGAATGATATTTTTTCTTAGTTGAGATAATTATAGCA
>NZ_CABEHV010000004.1:1947500-2134463 GCF_901542415.1 Streptococcus mitis
AAATTGCTTATAAAATAAAAAGGAGTCCCGATGGAACATATTATATATCAGCTTGAAGAGGACTTGGCAATTCTTACCTTGAATCGTCCTGAGGTCGCGAATGGTTTTCATATCCCTATGTGTGAGGAGATTTTAGAAGCTCTGACTTTGGCAGAAGAGGATCCGGCTGTGCATTTTGTCTTAATCAACGCGAATGGCAAAGTCTTCTCCGTTGGGGGAGATTTGGTTGAGATGAAGCGGGCAGTGGATGAGGATGATATTCCATCATTGACGAAAATCGCAGAATTGGTCAATACGATTTCTTATAAAATCAAGCAAATAGCCAAACCTGTTTTGATGGAGGTTGATGGGGCTGTTGCAGGTGCCGCAGCGAATATGGCTGTTGCTGCAGATTTCTGTTTAGCGACCGATAAGGCTAAATTTATCCAAGCCTTTGTTGGAGTTGGTTTGGCTCCAGATGCAGGTGGGATTCATCTCTTGAGTCGTAGTATTGGTGTGACTCGTGCTGTTCAATTAGCTATGACAGGAGAAGCTTTAACGGCAGACAAAGCTTTAGAATGGGGCTTGGTTTATCGAGTCTGTGAAGCTGACAAACTCGAAAAGACCAGAGAACAGCTTCTTAAAAAATTAAGACGTGGTTCAAGTAATTCCTATGTTGCCATCAAGAAGTTGGTTTGTGAGAGTCAATTTAAAGATTGGCAAGATTATGCTACTTTAGAATTGAAGCTACAGGAATCTTTGGCCCAAACAGAGGATTTCAAAGAGGGAGTTCGGGCTCATTCGGAGAGAAGAAGGCCTAAATTTACAGGAAAATAAAAAAATACTTGCACTGTTCTTTGAACTTTGATATAATTTTTCTGTCAAATGTTTTGATTGTGAAAGTTTTTTGAAAAGGAGGGAAAAGAGATTGGACTACCAACGAATTAATGAATATTTAACATCTATATTTAACAATGTCCTCGTTATTGAGGAAGTTAGCTTGAGGGGTAGTCGTTTCAAGGATATCTCCATCAAATAAGTCCATACAATCGATGTAATTGGAAAATTCCCAGATGTGACGCCAAGTCAAGTGTCGAAAGAGTTGATGGTGACTCTTGGGACGGTTACGACGAGTCTGAATAATCTTGAACGAAAGGGTTACATTGAACGCATTCGCTCAGAGCAGGACCGTCGTGTGGTGCATCTGCATTTGACAAAGAAGGGGCGCTTGGTTCATAGACTACATAAACGCTTCCACAAGGCCATGGTTGAAAAAATCATTGATGGTATGAGTAAGGAAGAAATTGATGTTATGAGCAAAGGGTTGACCAATCTTTATCAATTTTTGGAGGATTTGAAATAATGGCTTTTGCAAAAATAAGCCAGGTTGCTCATTATGTACCAGAGCAAGTGGTTACAAATCATGATTTGGCTCAGATAATGGATACCAATGATGAGTGGATTTCAAGTCGGACGGGAATACGACAAAGGCATATTTCAAGAACAGAATCTACCAGTGATTTGGCTACAGAGGTTGCCAAGAAACTGATGGCAAAAGCTGGAATCACTGGGGAGGAGTTGGATTTTATCATCCTAGCTACCATTACTCCAGATTCGATGATGCCCTCAACAGCTGCTCGTGTCCAAGCCAATATTGGTGCTAATAAGTCCTTTGCTTTTGACCTAACAGCAGCTTGCAGTGGATTTGTATTTGCTCTTTCAACTGCTGAAAAGTTTATCGCTTCTGGTCGCTTTCAAAAAGGATTGGTGATTGGTAGTGAGACCCTCTCTAAGGCAGTCGATTGGTCAGACCGATCAACAGCTGTTTTGTTTGGAGATGGTGCTGGTGGAGTTTTGCTAGAAGCTAGCGAGAAAGAGCATTTTCTGGCTGAGAGTCTCAATAGTGATGGGAGTCGTAGCGAGTGTCTGACCTATGGACATTCAGGGTTACATTCTCCATTTTCAGATCAAGAAAGTGCAGATTCATTTTTGAAGATGGATGGGCGTGCAGTCTTTGATTTTGCTATTCGAGATGTAGCCAAGTCTATCAAACAGACTATTGATGAGTCTCCTATAGAGGCGACAGACTTGGATTGTCTGCTACTTCATCAGGCTAATGACCGTATTTTGGATAAAATGGCTAGAAAAATCGGTGTCGACCGAGACAAACTTCCAGCCAATATGATGGAATATGGCAATACCAGTGCAGCCAGTATCCCGATTTTACTTTCAGAGTGTGTAGAACAAGGTCTCATCCGCTTAGATGGTAGCCAGACTGTTCTACTATCAGGCTTCGGTGGAGGCTTGACATGGGGCACGCTCATTCTTACAATTTAGGTAATCATGTGGTGAACACATTGTTATAAAAAAACTATTTATTTTAAAGGAGTCCTATCATGGCAGTATTTGAAAAAGTACAAGAAATTATCGTTGAAGAACTTGGGAAAGACGCATCAGAAGTAACACTTGAATCAACTTTTGATGATTTGGACGCAGATTCATTGGACTTGTTCCAAGTAATCTCAGAAATCGAAGATGCTTTTGATATCCAAATCGAAGCAAAAGATGACTTGAAAACAGTTGGTGACTTGGTTGCCTACGTTGAAGAGCAAACAAAATAAGCAGAATATAAGATAGAAGGAGTAGGGAAACCCGCTCCCTCTTGTTTAGGCAATAGTTTGATTGTCAAATTATGACGGTATCGAACTATTACGTAAGCAAGAAACGATGGAGGCACTATGAAAACGCGTATTACAGAATTATTGAACATTGATTATCCTATTTTCCAAGGAGGAATGGCCTGGGTCGCTGATGGTGATTTGGCAGGGGCTGTTTCCAAGGCTGGAGGACTAGGGATTATCGGTGGGGGGAATGCCCCGAAAGAAGTCGTCAAGGCAAATATTGACAAGATCAAATCGTTAACGGATAAACCTTTTGGTGTCAACATCATGCTCTTGTCTCCCTTTGTGGAAGATATTGTAGATCTCGTTATCGAGGAAGATGTTAAGGTAGTAACAACAGGCGCAGGAAATCCTGGTAAATACATGGAACGCTTCCATGAAGCTGGTATTACGGTTATTCCTGTTGTGCCAAGTGTTGCCCTAGCTAAACGCATGGAAAAAATCGGTGCGGATGCCGTTATTGCAGAAGGAATGGAGGCTGGGGGGCATATCGGTAAATTAACTACCATGACCTTGGTGCGTCAGGTTGCTGCTGCTGTATCTATTCCTGTTATTGCTGCAGGAGGGATTGCGGATGGTGAAGGTGCTGCTGCTGGATTTATGCTAGGTGCAGAGGCTGTTCAGGTTGGAACTCGCTTTGTCGTTGCCAAAGAGTCTAATGCCCATCCAAATTATAAGGCGAAAATTTTAAAAGCTAGAGATATTGATACTACAATTTCAGCTCAATACTTTGGACATGCTGTTCGTGCGATTAAAAATCAGTTGACTCGTGATTTTGAAAAAGCTGAGAAAGATGCCTTTAAACAAGAAAATCCCGATTTGGAAATTTTTGAACAAATGGGAGCAGGTGCTCTAGCTAAAGCGGTTGTTCACGGAGATGTGGATGGAGGCTCTGTCATGGCAGGTCAGATTGCAGGTCTTGTTTCCAAAGAAGAAACCGTTGAAGAAATACTAAAAGATTTGTATTACGGAGCAGCTAAGAAAATTCAAGAAGAAGCCTCTCGTTGGGCAGGAGTTGTAAGAAATGACTAAAACAGCCTTTTTATTTGCTGGTCAAGGTGCCCAGTATCTAGGTATGGGACGGGATCTCTATGATCACTACCCTATTGTCAAAGAGACGATTGATCAAGCGAGTCAGGTACTTGGTTATGATTTACGTCATCTCATTGATACGGAGGAAGAAAAACTCAATCAGACCCGCTATACGCAACCAGCTATTTTAGCAACTTCAGTTGCTATTTACCGTTTATTACAAGAAAAGGGCTATCAGCCTGATATGGTTGCTGGTTTGTCTCTTGGAGAATACTCTGCCTTGGTGGCCAGCGGTGCTTTGGATTTTGAAGATGCGGTAGCCCTGGTTGCTAAGCGTGGAGTCTATATGGAAGAAGCGGCTCCTGCTGGCTCTGGCAAGATGGTGGCAGTTCTTAATACACCAGTAGAGGTCATTGAGGAAGCCTGTCAAAAAGCTTCTGAACTTGGAGTGGTTACCCCAGCCAACTATAATACACCTGCACAAATCGTGATTGGTGGAGAAGTGGTTGCAGTCGATCGAGCTGTTGAACTCTTGCAAGAAGCAGGTGCCAAACGCTTGATTCCTCTCAAGGTTTCAGGACCTTTTCATACTGCTCTTCTTGAACCTGCTAGTCAGAAACTGGCTGAAACACTAGCTCAGGTAAGTTTTTCAGATTTTACTTGTCCCCTAGTCGGCAATACAGAAGCTACAATTATGCAAAAAGAAGACATTGCTCAACTCTTGACGCGTCAGGTCAAGGAACCAGTTCGTTTCTATGAAAGTATTGCAGTTATGAAAGAAGCAGGCGTAACCAACTTTATCGAGATTGGACCGGGGAAAGTCTTGTCAGGCTTTGTCAAAAAAATTGATAAGACAGCTAAACTAGCCAATGTTGAAGATCAGACTAGTTTGGAAACTTTGCTAGAAAACAAGTAATCCCTTCTCCCATAAATACAAAAGGAAACAGGAGAAAAGAATGCAACTAAAAAATAAAAATATCTTTATTACAGGTTCGAGTCGTGGAATTGGTCTTGCCATCGCCCACAAGTTTGCACAAGCAGGAGCCAATATCGTCTTAAACAGTCGTGGATCTATCTCAGAAGAATTGCTCGCTGAATTTGCAGACTATGGTGTCAAGGTGGTTCCTATTTCAGGAGATGTATCAGATTTTGCAGACGCTAAGTGTATGGTTGATCAAGCTATTGCAGAGCTGGGTTCAGTAGATGTTTTGATCAACAATGCAGGGATTACCCAAGATACCCTTATGCTCAAGATGACAGAAGCAGATTTTGAAAAAGTGCTCAAGGTTAACTTGACTGGTGCTTTTAACATGACACAATCAGTCTTGAAACCGATGATAAAAGCTAGAGAAGGTGCTATCATTAATATGTCTAGCGTAGTTGGTTTGATGGGAAATATCGGTCAAGCTAACTATGCAGCTTCTAAGGCTGGTTTGATTGGTTTTACCAAGTCTGTGGCGCGTGAAGTGGCCAATCGCAATATCAGGGTTAATGCTATTGCACCTGGAATGATTGAGTCCGATATGACAGCTGTTCTATCAGACAAGGTAAAAGATGCTATGCTGGCACAAATTCCTATGAAAGAATTTGGGCAGGCAGAGCAGGTTGCAGATTTAACAGTATTTTTAGCAGGCCAAGATTATCTAACTGGTCAAGTGGTTGCCATTGATGGTGGCTTAAGTATGTAGCAGAAGCTAGAGGTAAAAAAGATGAAACTAAATCGCGTAGTAGTAACAGGTTATGGAGTAACATCTCCAATCGGAAATACACCAGAAGAATTTTGGAATAGTTTGACAACTGGAAAAATCGGAATTGGTCCAATTACAAAATTTGATCATAGTGACTTTGATGTGCATAATGCAGCGGAAATACAAGATTTTCCTTTTGATAAATACTTTGTTAAGAAAGATACCAATCGTTTTGATAACTATTCTTTGTATGCCTTGTACGCAGCTCAAGAAGCCGTTAATCATGCAGGTCTTGATGTAGAGACTCTTGACAAGGATCGTTTTGGTGTTATCGTGGCCTCTGGTATTGGTGGAATCAAAGAAATTGAAGATCAAGTGCTTCGCCTAAATGACAAAGGACCAAAACGTGTGAAACCATTGACCCTTCCAAAAGCCTTACCAAATATGGCTTCAGGAAATGTTGCTATGCGTTTTGGAGCAAACGGTGTTTGTAAGTCCATCAATACTGCCTGCGCTTCATCAAATGACGCGATTGGGGATGCCTTCCGCTCAATTAAATTTGGTTTCCAAGACGTTATGTTGGTAGGTGGTTCAGAAGCCTCTATCACACCTTTTGCTATTGCTGGTTTCCAAGCCCTAACTGCTCTCTCAACTACAGATGACCCGACTCGTGCTTCCATTCCATTTGATAAGGACCGTAATGGTTTTGTCATGGGTGAAGGTTCTGGGATGTTGGTTCTTGAAAGTCTTGAACACGCCGAAAAACGTGGCGCTACTATCCTTGCTGAAGTGGTTGGTTACGGAAATACCTGTGATGCCTACCATATGACTTCTCCTCATCCAGAAGGTCAAGGAGCTATCAAGGCCATCAAACTAGCCTTGGAAGAAGCTGAGATTTCTCCAGAGCAAGTAGCCTATGTCAATGCTCACGGAACGTCAACTCCTGCTAATGAAAAAGGAGAAAGTGGTGCCATCGTGGCTGTTCTTGGTAAGGAAGTACCTGTATCATCAACCAAATCATTCACAGGACATTTGCTGGGTGCTGCAGGTGCAGTAGAAGCTATCGTAACAATCGAGGCTATGCGTCATAACTTTGTACCAATGACAGCTGGAACAAGTGAAGTATCAGATTATATCGAAGCCAATGTAGTTTATGGACAAGGCTTGGAGCAAGAAATTCCATACGCTATTTCAAATACCTTTGGTTTTGGTGGCCACAATGCAGTTCTTGCTTTCAAACGTTGGGAGAATAAATAAGTATGAATTTAAACGATATTAAAGACTTGATGGCTCAATTTGACCAGTCAAGTTTGAGAGAATTTTCTTATAAAAATGGGACGGATGAGTTGCAGTTTAGCAAGAATGAAGCTAGACTTGTACCTGAAGTTGCAGCTCAAGTCGCTCCAGCGCCCGTTCTAGCAACACCAAGTCCAGTAGCGCCTTCATCTGCTCCAGCAGAAACTGTAGTGGAAGAAACTTCGGCGCCAGTAGAAGCAAGTGTGGCTGCTGAGGGAGATGTTGTAGAGAGCCCACTTGTTGGGGTGGCTTACTTGGCTGCTGGTCCAGATAGACCTGCCTTTGTAACAGTTGGTGATAGTGTTAAAAAAGGCCAAACATTGGTAATTATTGAAGCCATGAAAGTCATGAATGAAATCCCAGCTCCTAAGGATGGTGTGGTAACAGAAATTCTCGTTTCTAATGAAGAAATGGTTGAGTTTGGTAAAGGATTGGTACGTATCAAATGATCGATATTCAAGGAATCAAAGAAGCCCTTCCTCACCGTTATCCTATGCTCCTAGTGGACCGTGTGTTGGAAGTGAGCGAGGATACCATTGTTGCCATCAAAAATGTAACCATCAATGAGCCCTTCTTCAACGGTCATTTTCCTCAATACCCTGTCATGCCAGGTGTTCTGATTATGGAAGCCTTGGCGCAAACAGCTGGTGTCTTGGAGTTATCAAAATCTGAAAATAAAGGTAAACTAGTCTTTTACGCTGGTATGGATAAGGTTAAGTTCAAGAAGCAAGTTGTACCAGGTGACCAATTAGTTATGACGGCAACATTTGTAAAACGTCGTGGCACCATAGCTGTGGTTGAAGCAAAGGCTGAAGTGGATGGCAAGCTTGCGGCCAGTGGAACTCTTACCTTTGCAATAGGGAACTAAGGAGGTTCTCCATGTTTCGAAAAATTTTAATTGCCAATCGTGGTGAAATCGCGGTTCGTATTATCCGTGCGGCGCGTGAATTGGGGATTGCGACGGTGGCGGTTTATTCAACTGCTGATAAGGAAGCCCTTCATACGCTTTTGGCAGATGAAGCAGTTTGTATTGGTCCTGGCAAGGCAACAGAGTCTTATCTCAATATTAATGCGGTTCTATCAGCTGCAGTCTTGACTGAGGCAGAAGCCATTCACCCCGGTTTCGGATTTCTCAGTGAAAATTCCAAATTTGCTACCATGTGTGAAGAGGTGGGAATCAAGTTTATCGGTCCATCTGGTCATGTTATGGATATGATGGGGGATAAGATTAATGCGCGCGCTCAGATGATCAAAGCGGGCGTGCCTGTTATACCAGGTTCGGATGGAGAAGTGCATAACTCTGAGGAAGCTTTGATTGTTGCTGAAAAAATTGGCTATCCTGTGATGCTCAAGGCTTCAGCAGGTGGAGGTGGTAAAGGGATTCGTAAGGTTGAAAAACCAGAAGACCTCGTTTCAGCCTTTGAAACGGCCTCTAGCGAAGCCAAGGCCAATTATGGCAATGGTGCCATGTACATAGAACGGGTCATCTATCCAGCTCGTCATATCGAGGTTCAAATCTTAGGAGATGAACACGGAAATGTGATTCACTTGGGGGAACGGGATTGTTCTCTTCAACGGAATAACCAAAAGGTTTTGGAAGAAAGTCCTTCAATTGCAATCGGCAAAACGCTACGCAATGAAATTGGTTCTGCTGCTGTTCGAGCTGCAGAGTCTGTTGGTTATGAAAATGCAGGGACCATTGAGTTTCTTCTTGATGAAGCCAGTGGAAAATTCTATTTCATGGAAATGAATACTCGTGTTCAGGTGGAACATCCAGTAACAGAATTCGTTTCAGGTGTGGATATTGTTAAGGAACAGATTCGCATTGCGGCAGGTCAGCCTCTGTCTGTTAAGCAAGAAGATATTGTTCTGCGTGGTCATGCCATCGAGTGTCGTATCAATGCAGAAAATCCTGCCTTCAACTTTGCTCCAAGTCCAGGTAAGATTACCAATCTCTATCTGCCAAGTGGTGGAGTTGGATTGCGCGTGGATTCAGCAGTTTATTCAGGTTATACCATTCCGCCTTATTATGATAGCATGATTGCCAAAATCATCGTTCATGGTGAAAATCGTTTTGATGCACTTATGAAAATGCAACGTGCCCTCTATGAATTAGAGATTGAAGGAGTGCAGACCAATGCAGATTTCCAGCTTGACCTCATTTCAGATCGCAATGTCATTGCTGGAGATTATGATACTTCCTTCTTGATGGAAACCTTTTTACCCAAGTATCAAGAAAAAGAATAAAATGACTTCAAGAGTTTAAACCGAAAAGGGGAATCAATGGCTCTATTTAGTAAAAAAGATAAGTATATTCGAATCAATCCCAATCGTTCGGTTAGGGAAAAACCTCAAGCTAAGCCAGAGGTTCCAGATGAATTATTCTCCCAGTGTCCGAGCTGTAAGCATACCATCTATCAGAAGGATCTGGGAAGTGAGCGTATCTGCCCACACTGTAGCTATACCTTTCGTATTTCTGCCCAAGAACGCTTGGCTTTGACGATTGATATGGGAACCTTCAAGGAATTGTTTACAGGGATTGAAAGCAAGGATCCCTTGCATTTCCCTGGCTATCAAAAAAAACTAGCAACTATGCGTGAAAAAACTGGTCTGGACGAAGCCGTTGTGACAGGAACAGCTCTTATAAAAGGTCAGACTGTGGCTCTTGGGATTATGGATTCCAACTTTATCATGGCTTCTATGGGTACGGTTGTAGGTGAGAAAATCACTCGTTTGTTTGAGTATGCGACTGTCGAAAAATTGCCAGTTGTTCTATTCACAGCCTCTGGTGGAGCCCGTATGCAGGAAGGAATCATGAGTCTCATGCAGATGGCCAAGATCTCTGCAGCAGTTAAACGGCATTCTAATGCTGGTCTCTTTTACCTGACCATTTTGACAGATCCAACGACAGGTGGTGTGACAGCTTCTTTCGCTATGGAAGGTGATATCATTCTGGCTGAACCACAAAGTTTGGTTGGTTTTGCTGGGCGTCGTGTCATTGAAAATACAGTTCGTGAAAGCTTGCCTGAGGATTTCCAAAAGGCAGAATTCCTATTGGAACATGGTTTTGTGGATGCTATCGTCAAAAGAAGAGATTTGCCAGATACGATTGCAAGCCTAGTCAGATTGCATGGAGGTGGTCCTAGATGAATATTGCAAAAATAGTCAGAGAAGCGCGTGAGCAGAGTCGCTTGACAACCTTGGACTTTGCGACAGGCATTTTTGATGACTTTATCCAATTACACGGCGACCGTTCTTTTCGTGATGATGGTGCAGTTGTTGGTGGTATTGGCTGGCTTGGAGATCAAGCTGTAACAGTGGTTGGTATCCAAAAAGGCAAGAGTTTACAAGATAACCTCAAGCGGAATTTTGGACAACCGCATCCAGAAGGCTACCGCAAGGCCCTACGGTTGATGAAACAGGCTGAAAAGTTTGGTCGTCCAGTTGTGACCTTTATCAATACTGCAGGTGCCTATCCTGGTGTCGGTGCGGAAGAACGTGGTCAAGGGGAAGCTATTGCTCGCAATCTCATGGAAATGAGTGACCTGAAAGTTCCTATAATTGCCATCATTATTGGTGAAGGTGGTTCAGGTGGAGCTCTGGCTCTAGCTGTCGCGGACCGTGTTTGGATGCTGGAAAATTCTATCTATGCCATTCTCAGTCCAGAAGGTTTTGCTTCTATTCTATGGAAGGATGGCAGTCGTGCTATGGAAGCGGCAGAACTGATGAAAATCACTTCGCATGAACTGTTAGAAATGGACGTGGTGGACAAGGTGATTTCTGAAGCAGGACTTTCTAGTAAAGAACTTATTAAGAATGTTAAAAAAGAACTTCAAGCTGAGCTAGCTAGACTTTTACAAAAACCGCTAGAAGAGTTGTTGGAAGAGCGTTATCAACGATTTAGAAAATACTAATATTTCAGAATACGCAAAAACTAGAACTGGTAGCCAGTTCTAGTTTTTATGTGGTTCTTATACTCAATGAAAATCAAAGAGCAAACTAGGGAACTAGCCGCAGTCAGCTCAAAACACTGTTTTGAGGTTGCAGATAGAACTGACGAAGTCAGTAACATCTATACGACAAGGCGACGTTGATGCGGTTTGAAGAGATTTTCGAAGAGTATTATTCTGTGCAGAGGGGAAAGTAAAAAAGTGCTTGGAAGACCAAACACTTTTTCGCTTATTCATTTTCTTCAGTTACAAATTGACTAAGCAGTCCATTGATAAAACGAGCTGATTTTTGATCTGAAAAATTCTTAGCAAGTTCAATGGCTTCATTGACTGCTACCAACTGAGGTGTATCAAATGATGTGATTTCAAAGATTCCCAAGCGTAGTAAGTTTTTTTCGACCAAGGTCAATCGTTCAACTGTCCAGCCTGATTTGAGGTGCTGGTTGATTTGTTTATCCAACTCGTCTTTTTGAGCTTGAACGCCAGAAACCAAGTTCAGAAGAAAGGCAGGGATTTGCACATCTGCATTTTCACGGTCATGCGTGTAGGCAAAGTGACAAGCTGTTTCCATATCTGTACCGAATTCAAGACTCATAAGAGCTTGAAAAGCGCATTTACGAAGTTCGCGTCTAGATTCTAATAATGGACTAGTCATTGAGGAAGTCCTCGTTAAATAGATCTTTCAACTCAGGTTTTGGTGTTTTATCTGGAACGATTCCTGCAACATGGATGTTGACAGCAGAAAGTTCCACATCAGCCATATCACGGACAGCATCTTTTACTGCTTTTTGAATAGCAAGAGCGACTTTTGGTACCTTCACACCGTACTCAAGATAGAGATAGATATCAGCTGTCAGCTCTTCTTCGATATTTTTAAGATAAACGCCACGACCAAGAGAGAGTTTTGATAGGGTATCAGATACGGATTTATTTGAAAATGAGTGGACACCATCAACTTTAGCAGTTGCGATAGCAATGATTTTTTCAAGTACACGTGGAGCGATAACGATTTCGCCAAATTGTTCTTCAATTCCCATAGAATGACCTCTTTCTAGAGATTAGGCACGAGAAACGTAAGTTCCTTCTGCAGTGTTGATGATCAATTTTTGTCCAGCTTCGATGAAGTCAGGAACGTTGACAACAAGTCCAGTTTCCATAGTTGCTGGTTTACCAGAACCTGTAACAGTAGCACCTTTGATAGACGGTTGTGTTTCAGCGACTGTCAATTCAACAGTAGTTGGTACAGTTACACCGATTACTTCAGTTCCGTAGAATTGGATTTTCACATCAGAGTTTTCAAGGATGTAAAGCAATTCATTTTCAACATTTACGACTGGGATTTCGTATTGGTCGTAAGTTTCAGTATTCATGAAGTAGGCAGTTTCATCCATTTTGTACAAGTATTGAGCTGGAACAGTTTCGATAATAGCTTGTTCGAATTTTTCTTCTGGACGGTAGCTTGTGTCAAATGTAGAACCAGTACGGACATCACGCAATTTCATACGCATAATCGTGTTCCCTTTACCTGGTTTGTGGTGGCTAGCTTCCAAAACGCGGATCAATTTTCCGTCTGCAGTTTCAAATGTCATACCAGCTTTCAATTTGCTTGCTTCAATCATGTTTTTACCTCTTTAATAAATATTATTACTCTTCATTTTACCATAAAAGGAATGAAAAAGAAAGTTGGAGGTGGGATAATGGAAATATTTATATAAATGTATACTTGTGTGAAAAAATGTTTTAGAAGGGTATATTTTTTAATGAAATTTATAAATAAATATCTTAACAGTTACTTTGAAATATGATATAATTTATACAGTATATTTGTACCTAAGTATATATACAAGGAGAAAAAATGTTTAAATTGTCAAGATAACAAAAAGATCATCGATATTTTTGTGGAAATAGATACGAAAAATATTCGATTAAAAAATTAAAAGTTGGTGCTGCGAGTGTCTTAATCGGGGCAGGATTTTTGTTTGGTTACAATGTAGATACGGTAGAAGCAGACTCTGCTACTGAAACGGTAGTGACGAAGGATGCTGATACGGGACTAAGCCAAGCGCAAGGAAATGCTCAAGCAGGAACGATCTCTGAGCCAAAAGTAGATAGTGCAGGGAAAGCGGAGTTAGCTGAGCAGCCAAAAGCAACTGAAGAGACAGAAAAGCCTGTAAAAGCGGCCGAAAAACAGACAGACCAAGCTTTAACAGTTTTAGAGAATGCTAATACAGAAGTGACTGAGACAAAAACATCTGTCGATTTATCTCTCTTGCAAGCAAAATTAGCAGATTTGGAAGCTCAAATTGAACGCATCCGAGGAAATGAAAAACAAGCTTCTCAAATCCAAAATGCTGAAAAACTAGTTGCAGAAGCTAAGCAATATTTAAGTGCATTGGATGCAACACAGTCAGGAGCTGATAAAAAAACAAAAGAAATTAGCTCATTAACTTCTATTTTAAAATCGATTAAAGGAGTAGAAAAGAAAGAAGTTTCTACAAAAAACGAAGCAACTGAAAACTCTACTGCAACTAAAGAAGGATTAAAGAAATTAGCAGATGAATTAACAGAAGCTGTTTCAAAAGTAGTAGATTTATCTTCTGAAGATGAAAAGAAAACAATTGCTGAAGCCCGTGAGATTTTAAAGGAAGTACAATCTTTTAATGAAAATCAAAACGAAACAGAATTAGTAAAACTATATCAAAAAGTTCAAAGAAGTAGAAACTCTATTGTAAACTTATCTACACGTACATTTAGTGGTAAAAGAGACATTCGTAACGGAAAAGAAATTCCTAAGGAAGATTTACGTGCAGATGCTAGTGTAAGTAATGATGCACTTTATGGACATTTATCGTTTTTAGATTCTAATGGGGTAAGTAAAAATATAAGTGAAGATACTATTCCAGTAGTGAGTAACGGAGATGGAAAACGTGTCTTGAAATTACAATTAGGTTTTTCAAGTTCATCTGCAACACCGATTAAAAATGGTAAAATTCGTTATATTATTCCTAAAAATCATTTAAATACAGATGTAAAACCATCACTTTCTAACTCAGCGTTAGCAAGTGGAAGTCCAAAAGATCTTTCAGATGAAAATAACTTTATCTATGAAATTCCTCTGAATACGATTACTGGTGGTGCTGTAGGTCAACTTAATATCGAACATCAAATTAGTTCTTCAATTGATAAGAGTCCGTCAGCTGGTGATACAACTATTGCTAGAGCAGAATTTTATAATGGAGACGAACTAATTTCCACAACAACTGCTACAGCAAAATATGAGTATTTATCTCAAATTCTTTATAAAGAATCTGATAAAAAAGAAAATAAAAATCTTTTTGATTATGTTCCAGGCTACTATGATAGAGATTTAATTGTTGGATCTAAAAATTCCGATGGAACATTTAGTCCAATTAAGGGGAATACTTTTACTCTGCCATTTATTACCTACGATAGAGGGAAAGACTTCTTACAAGGTACAGATGTAGGGGATAAAAATGGTAATGGTCGTCTTACTGATGTAGATTATACAATTACAGGTATTCCAGAATTCCTAGAATTAGTTCCAACAGTTGAAACAAACCGTTATTGGACATTAGAAGGAAATGTTGCTAAGTTAAATTACGATAAAACATCTGTAGATGCATATAAGAGACCTACCAGAGTTGGTGCAGAAATTAATAATAATGGTCCAGTCTTCCGTGTAAAAGAAGGATATTTTGATACTCCACAAAAAATGGAAGAATATTTAAGTTCTAATGGCGGTAAAAAAATTAATATCGAGTACAAAGCAATTGGTCATCGTCCAGATGGATCTACTTATACTCAAACATTAGCAACATCAGAAGCTTTAAATAATCAATTGAAATTCTCGATTGGTGATGATGTTCCAGCACCTATTCCTGCACAACGTATGGCTACGGGTGTTACTACACCAAATAAACAACGTTTATTCTCTAATCAGAGTGATACGGATGAATTTAATGTTTATTATGCCTACAATTCAGGTCCGTTAAGAGATGCAAATGGCGCAATGACTCCAAGAGCATTAAAAGGTAATGGAGATAAACTAGATAATAATTATTTCGTATATTCTGTACCAACAGATAAACCAAATACTTACTTTACTCACTTCCAATTAACTGAGACACATGCAAATGTCATTCAAAAAGATGGAACAACTAAGTTAGAATATTATAATAATTCAGAAGCGAGTAAACAAAGCTTTAACTATACATTTGCAAAACCATTTAAATTATATGGGGTAAAAGCAGATGGAACTCGTGAAGAGTTAAAAGAAATGTCAACAGCTAATCAATTATATGAAGAAGTTGAAATTGATAAATCAAAACAATTTACACGTTTAGTCTTAGAGCATCCAGATATCGCTGATAAATATATCGAAGCTGGAGATAATTATGTTCCATTAGGATTTAGATCGACTGTTAGAACAACGATGGCTAATTGGCAAGAGATGGCAGCTGATGATAGTATTACACGTCATGAAAATAATATTGCAGTAAGTCTATCAACTAGCGGGAATTCATTAGATGCTGCTACAAAGATGACTTATCCAGCAACAGTTAAGAAAGATAGTTATAATACTGCTGTTCATACCAAAGAACGTTTCACGGCTGAATTAGCTATCAGTCCGGTATTACCAAATAGTGATAAAAATGCAGCAAGTTATGATGCAAACCGCGGAAATGATAAGAATAATATTAGTCGTCAACAAATTGTACCATTTATGGTTCGTTATAAAGCAAGTGAATACTATAATAATGCCATTAAGACAGTAGATGGTAAAAAAGTACTAAATAATGACGACTTGGATGAAAAGATTCAAAATGCGACAGTGATGCTTGTTGCGGACTCAGCACTTCCATTAACGAATTTCCGTATGCCAATGGATAATAAACTATTTTCAAACAAGTTCTCAGCACAAGGTAGATCGAACTACAGTGCAGGAAATTATGAAGATGTTGTTAAAGATACAGATGCCATTAATCCAGATAAAATTATCAAAGATTATAAAGGTGAAAAAGGAAAAACAGCTTATATCTTTAAAGCAAAAGATTTAGGCTTGAAGTCTGTTGACTTAAATTTAAACCAATTGAACACTGATGGTCCAGTTGCTTTAACCTTTGAAGTTGTCAACAATGGTCAAGCAGAAAACGGTACGTATCATATTGATTCATACTTAGTATGGGACAAAGAATCAAATCGTTTAGTTGGTAAAGACCCAAGCTTAAGTGCAGACATTTTAGAAGGTCATGAACCTGGAAGACAAGTTGTCAAAGCAAGTACAGATGTAACATTAAAAGTGGCATCGGAATACTATACTCAATTAACCATTGCGAAGAAAAATGAAGTTGGAGTAATGGGAATTATCAACGTTAAAAATGGTGAAGATGTTGTTCTTAACCCATCTGTAGTAAATGCTGCCGATGCACCAGCAGTTTTAAAAGAAGTAATGGTTGAGATTCCTAAGAACTATGGTGAACCACATAAAGTAGCTGAAACAAGTCTGAAAGGTCCTATTGCAGCTACAGCTGATTATCATGTGGAATATACAACTTCTAAAGGAACAAATGCTGAAAAAACAGTAGCTCCGTTTGTTCGTGCAGATCAAATTACGGACTGGAGTACAGTTACCGCTGTTAAATATGTATTCGATAGAGAATATACTCTTAATAAAGGGGAAAAATTCCAAACAAGTTTTGATGTTAATGTTCATACAGATAACCCTAACTTGGTTGAAGGACAATCACAAGTTTGGTTGAAAGATGGAAGAAATACATGGTTAGAATCTAATAAAGTAGGATTAATTACAGAAGATCAACGTGGTAAATTAAAAGTAAGACACGTTAACTTGTCAGGTAATGATATTATGTCAGAAACTACTGATAAAGGATTCCAAGATGATCCATATACTACTTCATCATACGGTATCATCGATAGAGCTAATGATGGAAAAGCTTATATTTATAGCCATGTTCATAATGAGTCTGATCCTACTGACGGTATTTATGAAAAACAACAAACGAAAAAAGTAATTTATGTTTATGTAGAAGCTGATCGTAAAGAAGAACGTAAAGATGTAACTCGTACAATCAACTATGTAGAAAAAGATAATGAAGGAAATGTCATTTTCCCTCAGAGAACATATACACGTCCAGCTAAACGTGTCGTTTATACAATTAAAGAGGGCCCCAGAACTGGAGAGAAAATTTATGGGCCGTGGGAAAGAGTTCGCAATTCAACTCCTTTAGATTGGCCAACTGAAGTTTCTCCGACTGGTAATAATGATTATACTTTAGTTGGTAGAAAAGATGATGAAACAATTAAAAATGTTGAAAAAGAACCAATTGTTACTTGGAAAGCTCCAAATGAAGATATTCAAGTAGATCCAGTTACAGGAAAAGTTACGATTGCAGCTGATAAGGTAAAAGCTGGAACAGGAATTTCTGTAGTAACCAAAGATTCAAACAGTAGATTAACAAATGTTTCTTCAACGGATAATGGAGGCAATAAAGTTATTTCTCCATTAGCTTCAGAAACTACAAGATTAGAAATCACTTATATTCCTAAAGGTCAAAAAGAACCAATTACTTCTATCGTTACTAAAGAAGGAAATAGATGGACTACAACAGATACTAACCTTACTTTAAATGCAAGTAGTGGTGAGGTAACGATTTCTAAAGATAAGAGAGAATTTGGCCAAAATGTTACAATTGTAGCGAAAGATAATAATGGTAATAGTACAACTTTACCTGCAATTAGTAATAAGAAAGATGCTGTCATTGGACCAGTAACTGAAGCATTTACTATGGATATTACGTATACTCCTGCTGGGCAAGAATCACCAGTAACAGTAACTGTATCAAGAGAAATAATTGAAAATAAAGAATATACTGTTCTTTATGAGGCTAGAAAAGGTTCAATTAATATTAATTATGAAGATACAGAAGGTAATGTCATTAAAGCTAAACAGGCTTATGTATCTAATCAAAAATTAACAAATGCTACGGATGTTGATGGTACAGAGCTTACAGGACCTAATAAATCAGGGTTTAGTATGGGTGCTCTTCAAGGTGAGAAAAGAGAAAAATTCAGACCTGATAAGATTACATTGGAAGATGGAAAAATCTATAACTTGAGAAGAGTGAAACCAAACACACCAAGAGATTACGGTAATTTAGTAGAGGGAACTACAGAGATTACTTATGTCTATGAATTAGCCAAAGGTACTGTAAGAGTTAAATATCAAGATACTGATGGTAGAGGATTTGGTTTAGCTGATAAGGTTATTAAAGATAATGTTCCAACTGGAGAAGCGTACGATACTACAACTTCGGAAAATAAACCAACTCGTTACGAAACAGCTGACGGAAAAGTTTATGAATTAGTAACTACTGCTAAGACAGACGGTAATGTTCAATATGATGCTAATGGTGTGAGAACGAATGTAAACCAAGCTACAAAAGCAGAACCATCTGGTACAGTTGCTGAAGGAAATAAAGAAATTACGTATATTTATGAGTTGAAAAAAGGAAGCGTAGTTGTTCACTATATCGATACAGAAGGTAATAAAATTAAAGACGACCGTACTGATAAAGATAATGTAACGACTGGAACACAATATAATGTAACTGATGCTACAAATAAACCAGCTAAAATTACAACGACAGAAGGAAAAATCTTTGAATTAGTAACTGAAGCAAAAACTGAAGGTGAAGTTCAATATGATGCAACAGGACTTAAGAAAGATTCTGCAGCAGTAACTGGACGAGTAAAAGCTGAAACATTAGAAGTAACTTATGTTTATAAAGAGAAAAAATCTGGTGTTAATGTTAAATATGTAGATAGTCAAGGTCGTCCAATTGCAGGAACTGCAACAATGCCTGGCGATACAACTGAAACAGTAACAGTAGATGGATTAAAACCTGTAACAGACGCAAGTATTAAATCTGACTATGATGTTACAAGTAAAAAAGCAACTAAGATTACAACTGAAGATGGTAAAGTTTACCGACTAATTGCTGATAGAGATGGTTTACAAGCAGGTTCTAAACCAGCAACTGGTAAAGTAGAAGAAAACGAAATTACAGTTACTTACCAATATGAGTTACTAGGAAGCGTAGTGACTAAATATGAATTATCAGATGGTACTAAATTAACAGGTGCATTAACATTTGATAATGCAACATCTGCAACAGAAGTTGGAGAAAAAGGGTTAGCAGTTGCAAATGCAACAGATGTATCAAATGGTACAAATTATGATGCGAGCACTCCAGCTAACAAACCGAATAAGATTACAACAGCAACTGGAGAAGTATATTACCTAGTATCTTCTGATAATGGAGTAAAAGCTGACTCAGCACCAGTTACTGGAACAGTAGAAGAAGGTAAAACAAAAGAAGTTACTTATGTCTACGAAAAAGCAGGTTCAGTAGTCATCAAATACATTAGTACTGACGGTACTGAAATTAAAACATCTGTACAAGATTCTACAAATGCTAAACCAGGAACAGCCTATAACGCAGCTGAAACTGATGAAAAACCAGCAACAATTGAATTTAACAACAAGAAATATAAACTAGTTACAAAAGAAGGTACTACTACAACTAATGCAACTTACTCTGCAGAAGCAGTCGTAACAAACGGAGAAAACGTTGGAGCTGCAGAAGGACAAGTAGTATCAGGAAAAACTCTTGAAGTAACATATGTTTATGAAGAAGTTAAAGGAAATGTACTTGTTAAATATGTAGATGAAACAGGAGCTCCACTAGCAGGAACTGCAACAATGCCAGGAACTACAACTGAAACAGTAACAGCAGATGGCGTAAAAGCAGTCACTGAAGCAGAATTAGGAACAAGTTATGATAACAAAGTAGCTGAGAAAAAAGCTACTAAGATCACAACAGCAGATGGAAAAGTATATGAACTTGTAACTGAAAACAATGGATTATACAATACCTCAGAGCCAGAAACAGGAACAGTAACAGAAGCTGATAAAGTTGTAACATTCGTTTACAAAGAGAAAAAATCAGCAGTAAATGTGAAATATGTTGATAAAGATGGACAACCAATCGCAGGAACTGCAACAATGCCTGGTGATGCTACTGAAACTGTAACAACTGATGGATTAAAACCTGTAACAAATGCAAGTGTTAACAGTGATTACAATGTTGCAGACAAAAAAGCATCTAAGATTACTACAGCAGACGGTAAAGTATATCGATTAATTACTGAACGTGAAGGATTATTAGATGGATCTAAACCAGTATCTGGTAAAGTTGAAGAAAACGAAATTACTGTAACTTATCAATATGAGTTAGTAAATGGTAACGTAACAGTAACTTACAAAGATACTGAAGGTAATACAATCGAAGGCTACGAAACACCTAAGGACGCAGAAAAAGATGCACCAACAGGTAAAGACTTCAATACAGCAACAGACGCGTTGAAACCAAGTAAGATTACAACGCCAAGTGGCAAAGTATACAACCTAGTACCAGCACGTACAGAAGGAACTGAAAGTGGCAAAGTAACAGAAACCCCACAAAACGTGACTTATGTATATGAATTAGCTAAAGGTGATGTAACAGTAACTTACAAAGATACTGAAGGTAACAAGATCGAAGGCTACGAAACACCTAAGGACGCAGAAAAAGATGCACCAACAGGTAAAGACTTCAATACAGCAACAGACGCGTTGAAACCAAGTAAGATTACAACGCCAAGTGGCAAAGTATACAACCTAGTACCAGCACGTACAGAAGGAACTGAAAAAGGTAAAGTAACAGAAACCCCACAAAACGTGACTTATGTATATGAATTAGCTAAAGGTGATGTAACAGTAACTTACAAAGATACTGAAGGTAACAAGATCGAAGGCTACGAAACACCTAAGGACGCAGAAAAAGATGCACCAACAGGTAAAGACTTCAATACAGCAACAGACGTGTTGAAACCAGCTAAGATTACAACGCCAAGTGGCAAAGTATACAACCTAGTACCAGCACGTACAGAAGGAACTGAAAGTGGCAAAGTAACAGAAACACCACAAAACGTAACATATGTATATGAATTAGCTAAAGGTGACGTAACAGTAACTTACAAAGATACTGAAGGTAACAAGATCGAAGGCTACGAAACACCAAAAGATGCAGAAAAAGATGCACCAACAGGTAAAGACTTCAATACAGCAACAGACGCGTTGAAACCAAGTAAGATTACAACGCCAAGTGGCAAAGTATACAACCTAGTACCAGCACGTACAGAAGGAACTGAAAGTGGCAAAGTAACAGAAACACCACAAAACGTGACTTATGTATATGAATTAGCTAAAGGTGATGTAACAGTAACTTACAAAGATACTGAAGGTAACAAGATCGAAGGCTACGAAACACCTAAGGACGCAGAAAAAGATGCACCAACAGGTAAAGACTTCAATACAGCAACAGACGCGTTGAAACCAAGTAAGATTACAACGCCAAGTGGCAAAGTATACAACCTAGTACCAACACGTACAGAAGGTACTGAAAAAGGTAAAGTAACGGAAGAACCACAAAACGTAACATATGTATATGAATTAGCTAAAGGTAACGTAACAGTAACATACAAAGATACTGAAGGTAATACAATTGAAGGCTACGAAACACCAAAAGATGCAGAAAAAGATGCACCAACAGGTAAAGACTTCAATACAGGAACAGACGCGTTGAAACCAAGTAAGATTACAACGCCAAGTGGCAAAGTATACAACCTAGTACCAGCACGTACAGAAGGAACTGAAAGTGGCAAAGTAACAGAAACACCACAAAACGTGACTTATGTATATGAATTAGCTAAAGGTGACGTAACAGTAACATACAAAGATACTGAAGGTAACAAGATCGAAGGCTATGAAACACCTAAGGACGCAGAAAAAGATGCACCAACAGGTAAAGACTTCAATACAGCAACAGAAGCGTTGAAACCAAGTAAGATTACAACGCCAAGTGGCAAAGTATACAACCTAGTACCAGCACGTACAGAAGGAACTGAAAGTGGCAAAGTAACAGAAACACCACAAAACGTAACATATGTATATGAATTAGCTAAAGGTGACGTAACAGTAACTTACAAAGATACTGAAGGTAATACAATTGAAGGCTACGAAACACCAAAAGATGCAGAAAAAGATGCACCAACAGGTAAAGACTTCAATACAGCAACAGACGTGTTGAAACCAGCTAAGATTACAACGCCAAGTGGCAAAGTATACAACCTAGTACCAACACGTACAGAAGGAACTGAAAGTGGCAAAGTAACAGAAACACCACAAAACGTGACTTATGTATATGAATTAGCTAAAGGTGATGTAACAGTAACTTACAAAGATACTGAAGGTAACAAGATTCCAGGTTATGAAACACCTAAGACTGTGGAAACACAATCACCAACAGGAAAAGAGTATACTACTGTAACAGAAGCGTTGAAACCAACTAAGATTACAACGCCAAGTGGCAAAGTATACAACCTAGTACCAGCACGTACAGAAGGAACTGAAAGTGGCAAAGTAACAGAAACACCACAAAACGTGACTTATGTATATGAATTAGCTAAAGGTGATGTAACAGTAACTTACAAAGATACTGAAGGTAACAAGATTCCAGGTTATGAAACACCTAAGACTGTGGAAACACAATCACCAACAGGAAAAGAGTATACTACTGTAACAGAAGCGTTGAAACCAAGTAAGATTACAACGAAAGATGGCAAAGTATACAACCTAGTACCAACACGTACAGAAGGAACTGAAAAAGGTAAAGTAACGGAAGAACCACAAAACGTAACATATGTATATGAATTAGCTAAAGGTGACGTAACAGTAACATACAAAGATACTGAAGGTAACAAGATTCCAGGTTATGAAACACCTAAGACTGTGGAAACACAATCACCAACAGGAAAAGAGTATACTACTGTAACAGAAGCGTTGAAACCAAGTAAGATTACAACGAAAGATGGCAAAGTATACAACCTAGTACCAACACGTACAGAAGGAACTGAAAAAGGTAAAGTAACGGAAGAACCACAAAACGTAACATATGTATATGAATTAGCTAAAGGTAACGTAACAGTAACATACAAAGATACTGAAGGTAATACAATTGAAGGCTACGAAACACCAAAAGATGCAGAAAAAGATGCACCAACAGGTAAAGACTTCAATACAGCAACAGAAGCGTTGAAACCAATTAAGATTACAACGCCAAGTGGCAAAGTATACAACCTAGTACCAGCACGTACAGAAGGAACTGAAAGTGGCAAAGTAACAGAAACCCCACAAAACGTAACATATGTATATGAGGTGGAACCAAATAAACCGGTGGAACCAACAAAACCAACTCCTGAAGTGAAGGAAAAAATAACATCATATGTAGATGAAAAAGGAAAAGAAATCAATCCATCCGATAAAGGAACAAAGGATAAGAAAGACATTCCAGAGTACACATTCAAAGAAACGAAGAAAGATAAAGATGGAAATACAATTCATGTATATACTAAGAAATCTTCTTCAACACCATATTCACCAACACCTTCAACTCCAAGTAATGAAGAAAGTAAATCAACAGTTTGGAAAGATACTGAAGGTAATGTTCTAAAACCTCAAGAAGATGGTACAAAAGATAAGGGAACATTTACTGGCTATGAATATGTCAAGACTATTTTAGTTGGAAATGTAACAACTCATATCTTTAAGAAAGTGGTTACTCCAATTCATGATGAAACCCCTTCTCATTCAGATGTTCCTGGACAATCAGATATCCCAGCTCATTCAGATGTAACAGCAACATCAGATAAATCAACTCAAATAGTGAATTCAAATGAATCAACATTTGTAGATGGTAAACGGGAACTTCCGAATACAGGTACTCAATCATCAACTTCATCTCTCCTTCTTGGAGCTCTAGCAGCAATAACTGGCTTAGGATTAGTTTCAAGACGTCGTAAAGATGATAAAGAGTAAGAAATGTATAAAGCGCAATAAGTAGCTTATCTATCATTCTGAAGTTTATGATAATCAAGAAAAGCCTTTCCTCTATTCTTAGGGGAAGGGCTTTTTGAAATAGGATATGTAGGTAAGGTAAACCCCAATAACGAGGTATATTGAAAAATCTCCAGACTAGAGAACTCACTGATAGTTCCTAATCTGGAGATTATTTTTTACTCTTCTCTCAACTTCGCTAATTCCTGGGCAAGAAGTTTAAGGGCAACTTGTGGGTTGGCTTGGCCTTTGGTTGCTTTCATGAGGAATCCTGTAAAGGCCTTGTCTGCGTTACGTTTGCCTGACTTGAAGTCAGCAACGGCAGCTTCGTTATCCGCAAAGACTTGATGGATAATTGGAATCAAGACAGCTGGATCTGAAATTTGAACCATACCTGCTTTTTCCACGTATTCACGAGCTCCACCGCCATTTTTAGCCAGGTGGACAAAGACTTTCTTGGCAATCTTAGAAGAAATAGTGCCGTCTTCGATGATGGCAATCATTTCAACCAAGTTTTCTGGTGTTAGTTCGATTTGTTCAAGTGTCTTGCCTTCAGCGTTCAAGAACTGAGCAACCTCACCTTGGAGCCAGTTAGAAACTTGTTTAGCATCACCACCGAGAGCCACAGCTTTTTCAAAGAAGTCAGAAGTGACTTTATTTGCAGTCAACTGGCTAGCATCGTAGTCTGACAAGCCAAGGTCAGCCACGTAACGCGCACGGCGTTCTTTCGGAAACTCTGGCAACTCTGTACGCATTTCCTCAATCCACTCGTCTGAAATTTCAAAGAGAGGTAGGTCTGGTTCTGGGAAGTAGCGGTAGTCAGCAGCGCCTTCCTTGACACGCATGAGGATGGTTGCCTTGTTGGCTTCATCGTAACGGCGTGTTTCTTGGCGGATTTGACCACCTGAGCGAAGGATTTCAGCCTGACGTTGGACTTCGTATTCAAGACCCTTGCGAACGTTTGAGAAGGAGTTAAGGTTCTTCAACTCAGTCTTGGTACCGAATTTTTCTTGACCATAAGGACGAAGGGAGATGTTGGCATCCACACGCATAGAACCTTCTTCCATCTTAACGTCAGAAATGCCAGCGTACTGGATAACTTCCTTGAGGGCAGTTAGGTAAGCATAGGCTTCTTCTGGCGAACGCATGTCAGCTTCAGATACAATCTCAATCAAGGGAACCCCTTGACGGTTGAGGTCGACATAAGAGTAGCCATCTGTACCGTGGGTGTTTTTACCAGCGTCTTCTTCTAGGTGGGCGCGTTCGATACCGATTTTCTTAGTTGTACCGTCTTCTAGCTCCACTTCAATCCAGCCCTTGTAACCGATTGGCTCATCAAACTGAGAAATTTGGTAGGCTTTTGGATTATCAGGGTAGAAGTAGTTCTTGCGGTCAAAGTGCATCTTTTGGTGGATGTCCATGTTGAGGGCAAGAGCAGCCTTGATACCGGCATCGACAACACCTTTGTTGAGAACCGGAAGTACTCCTGGGAAAGACCAGTCAATCACGTTAGTGTTGGCGTTTTGGTCATTTCCGAAGTGGGCAGAAGTAGGTGAGAAGATTTTTGAATTGGTGTTGAGCTCTACGTGGACTTCAAGTCCAATGACTGTTTCAAAGTTCATTAGTTATCACCTCCAAAAATCACGGGTTGTTGTTTGTGGTAGTCTGTTGTTGCTTCAAAAGCAGCAGCAGCTTGGTAAATGGTTTCCTCAGAGTACTTAGGACCAATCAATTGCAGTCCGACAGGCAGACCTTGAGAGAATCCAGCTGGAATCGAAATTCCTGGTAGACCAGCTAAGTTGACTGGGATAGTCAAAAGGTCAGCCAAGTACATAGCAACTGGATCGTGGTTGAGAGAATCCAAGTCATAGGCAACACTTGGAGCAGTTGGACCCAAAATCAAATCGTAATCCGCAAAGACTTTTTCGAAATCTTGGATGATGAGGGTACGAACCTGTCCAGCTTTCTTGTAGTAGGCATCGTAGTAACCTGATGAAAGGCTGAAAGTACCCAGCATGATACGACGTTTCACTTCTTCACCGAAACCTTGGCTACGGCTGTTTACATAGATTTCATCAAGGTTGGTCGCATCCTCTGCACGATAGCCGTAACGGATACCATCAAAACGTTGCAAGTTTGATGAAGCTTCAGATGAAGCGATGATGTAGTAGACGGCAACCCCGTATTTAGAGTGAGGCAGGCTGACTTCTTCAACGATAGCACCAAGTTTTTCAAAGTGCTTAGCAGCATTAAGAATGGTTTCCTTAACCTCTGGGTCAATCCCTTCGCCAAGATATTCTTTAGGTAAAGCAATTTTCATGCCCTTGATGTCTTGACCGATTTTTGAAGTAAAGTCGGCAATGCGGACAGGAGCAGAAGTAGAGTCTTTAGCGTCTTCGCTGGCAATAGCATTGAGCAAGAGAGCATTTTCCTTAACAGTAGGAGCAAAAGGTCCAATCTGGTCTAATGAGCTACCAAAGGCAATGAGACCGAAACGAGAAACCGTTCCGTAGGTTGGTTTGAGACCGACAATCCCATTGAAGGCAGCAGGTTGGCGGATAGAACCACCAGTATCAGATCCAAGAGACAAGCGGACTTGCCCAGAAGCTACGGCTGCGGCAGAACCACTTGATGAGCCACCAGGAACTTTGCTTTGATCCCAAGCATTTTTAGTGGCCCCATAGTGAGAAGTCTCACCTGAACCACCCATGGCAAATTCGTCCATGTTGGTCTTTCCGACGACAATCATGCCTTTCGCTTTTGCATTGGAAACGGCTGTCGCATCAAAAATAGGCTCATAGTTGTAGAGCATTTTTGAAGCAGCAGTTGTGAGAATACCATCAGTAGAGATGTTATCCTTAACTGCAAGTGGAATTCCTGAAAGGACATTATCAGCATCGATTCCTGCTTCATCAATAGCTTTCGCTTGCGCAAGGGCTTGTTCCTCAGCGACGGTAACAAAAGCGTTGATAGCTGTCTCTCGAGACTTGATATCTTCAAGTGTTGCTTGTGTCAACTCAGTTGCTGAAATTTCCTTAGAGACCAGGAGATTGTGCAAGTCTTCAATGGTTTTATTGTTGAAAGTCATTAGGCATCTCCTCCATCGTCTAGGATAGCTGGTACCTTGATATAGTAGTTGTCTTTTTCAGGTACGTTTTTAAACAAGCGATCACGGTCTGTTCCTTCTTCGGCCACATCAGGGCGGAGTACAGTCTTGCGGTCAGCCATGGTCGTAGTAGGTGCGACACCAGTTGTGTCAACTTCGCCCAGCAATTCAACCATGTCAACAATCTTAGACAAGGTAGTCGCAAAGGCAGCAGTTTCTTCTTCAGAGAATCTTAATTTTGAAAGATTGGCAACGTGTGTTACCTCTTCTTGCGTAATTTTCATCTTGCATCCTTTCGTGAAATGATGATTTTTAGTCTGTTCTATTTTACCATATTTTCCTATAAATAAGGGAAGGAAAGATGAAAAAAGACGGGTATAGGATGGAGAACGGATTTTGATGATGATTTATTTGAAAAGCGGATTTCAAAGGGGAAAATATATGGTACAATAGTTTAACAGAGAAGTGAAGACGGTGGTTACGAAATCGAAAGGATGGTGATGCTTATGTGCAGAACCTGTAAAATCTTAGTAGAAAGGAGTAACCAGATTTGTCCCCTTTTGAGGCTTTGACACTCATGTTTGTAGCTGGTAACTTTGTTATCACGCTCCTAAAGTTCATCCTTGAATTGGTAAAAGAGACAAAAAAATAGCCGTCCTAACTTTGGCGAGTTAACGAGCTATTTTTTAGTTATGTAACTACAGCCACCGTCTTAAACGGCTCTGTGGGGTGTTGTTGACGCAACACCTTTTTCTATATTCATTGTAACATTTATTTTAAAAATTGCAAGTGGAATTATTATGCTTTAGCAGTGTCTGATATAAAATAGAAATTGAAAAAAATGCTAAAATCCGATATAATGGAATGTTGAAAGGAATGGTACAATCCAATGTAAAAATCATTCTGAACTATTGAAACAAGAAAAAGAATAGAGAATCAAAGAAAGAGAACTTATGAATATTCAAGAAGAAATTAAGAAACGTCGTACCTTTGCCATCATCTCCCACCCGGACGCGGGGAAAACAACCATCACTGAGCAGTTGCTCTACTTTGGGGGAGAGATTCGTGAGGCTGGTACGGTAAAAGGAAAGAAAACAGGAACTTTTGCCAAGTCTGACTGGATGGATATCGAGAAGCAACGTGGGATTTCGGTTACTTCATCTGTTATGCAGTTTGACTACGATGGTAAGCGCGTGAATATCCTAGACACCCCAGGGCACGAGGATTTCTCAGAAGATACCTATCGTACCTTGATGGCGGTGGATGCTGCCGTCATGGTGGTGGACTCTGCTAAGGGTATCGAGGCTCAAACCAAGAAATTGTTTGAGGTTGTCAAACACCGTGGCATTCCTGTCTTTACCTTTATGAACAAGCTGGACCGTGACGGTCGTGAGCCACTAGACCTCTTACAAGAATTAGAAGAAGTCTTGGGCATTGCTAGCTACCCAATGAACTGGCCTATCGGGATGGGGAAAGCCTTTGAAGGCTTGTATGACCTCTATAACCAACGTTTGGAGCTCTATAAAGGGGATGAGCGTTTTGCTAGTCTAGAAGATGGGGACAAGCTTTTTGGTAGCAATCCTTTCTACGAACAAGTCAAGGATGATATTGAACTATTAAATGAAGCTGGAAATGAGTTTTCAGAGGAAGCTATTCTGGCTGGAGAATTGACACCAGTCTTCTTTGGTTCGGCCCTCACAAACTTTGGTGTGCAGACCTTCCTTGAAACCTTCCTCAAGTTTGCTCCAGAACCACATGGACACAAGAAAACAGACGGCGAAATTGTGGATCCTTATGACAAGGATTTCTCAGGATTTGTCTTTAAGATTCAAGCCAACATGGACCCTCGTCACCGTGACCGTATCGCCTTTGTCCGTATCGTATCGGGTGAATTTGAGCGTGGTATGAGTGTCAACCTACCTCGTACTGGTAAGGGTGCCAAACTGTCGAATGTTACCCAGTTTATGGCGGAAAGTCGTGAGAATGTAACCAATGCTGTGGCAGGTGATATCATCGGGGTTTATGATACAGGTACTTATCAGGTTGGGGATACATTGACTGTTGGCAAAAACAAGTTTGAATTTGAACCACTGCCAACCTTTACTCCTGAAATTTTCATGAAAGTTTCTGCTAAGAATGTCATGAAGCAAAAATCCTTCCACAAGGGGATTGAGCAATTGGTGCAAGAAGGAGCCATTCAGCTCTATAAGAATTACCAAACTAGCGAGTACATGCTAGGCGCTGTTGGTCAACTCCAGTTTGAAGTCTTTAAACACCGTATGGAGGGCGAGTACAATGCAGAAGTAGTCATGAGTCCAATGGGTAAAAAGACTGTTCGTTGGATCAAGCCTGAGGATTTGGATGAACGGATGTCATCAAGTCGCAATATCTTGGCTAAAGACCGTTTCGACCAACCAGTATTCCTCTTTGAAAATGATTTTGCCCTCCGTTGGTTTGCGGATAAGTATCCAGACGTAGAGTTGGAGGAAAAAATGTAAATCAGTACCAATAATTGGAACTAAAGTTCCTAATTGTTGGACGCTAGTCGCTATTTGGCGAACTAGCTAACTGCCTTACTAACTGAGTTTTACAAATGGAATCGATTTGTAAAACTCATCGTCGTCATCTAACAATCGCTAACCTTTATGTTGATTGACTTAAATATCCTAATAAGAGAAGTCCAGGGATGCTATATTCTTGGGCTTTTTCCTTGTGGCAAATGGGAGGTTGGCTTGCCTATCTCGGTGTCTTGGTTTTGAATCGGTACTACTATAGAGCTTGATATCAATCTCCTGTTAAGAAGATCCTGTGAATCTTATGGTATTACGGGCTTTTTTGTAAGAGTCAGCAAGTCTAGCTACTTGCCTTACTAATAGTCAATTAAAACCAAAATACCTCTTTTTCTTGCTGGTCTGCTCAAGAAATATAGTAGTTAAGCTATATTTCTTGAAATTTACTATCTCTTCATTCTAATGGAAACAGAGAGTAGTTCCGTGAATAACATACAATATATATGTCTATGTGAAGAAAATGATGCTCTTTTTAATTTTGGATAAGTATGATGTATTAATCGGTAAAAATAATGGATTTCTCTTTATTAGAGCCTAGTCAATGAGGGATTTGGTTAGCTAGTATATTAATTTTATTTCTCAATGGGACCTCCATGCAAAATCAAGCAGAAAATGCTTTATTTTTTAGTAAATATACTAAAAAATAAGTTGACTTAACATAATGATTTGTGTATAATAGAAAACGATTGCATTAAAATGACCACTGTAGCACTTTTTGGAGGAAAAAATAAATGTTTTTCAGACGTCAAAAGGGTCAATATCGCGAAACTGATCGTGTGACTCGATACAAACTGGTAAAATCCGGTAAGCATTGGTTGAGAGCCTCAACCTCTCTTTTTGGCTTGTTCAAGGTTTTGCGTGGTGGTGTAGACACTACTCAAGTTATGACCGAAGTAGTAGAAAACCAAACTAATCAAACCATTACAGGTCTTGATATTATAAGGGGTATTGCAGCTACAGGAGCTGTATTGGGTGGGGCTGTTGCTACTCAGACAAAAGTTTTTGCAAACGAAGCGGTAGCTCTTGAAAAAACGTTAGATAGTTCAGATGCTCTAGCAACGCATGATACAGTTGTTCTTGGCACAACTGCAAAAGTGGATGCGGAGAATTCGGCAAGTCTGTCTAATTCAGCAAGCGAGAGTGTATCTACTTCAGAATCAGTATCCACTAGTCTATCAGCTAGCGTTAGTTCTTCTGCTAGTATGTCAACAAGCGCTTCAGAAAGCGCATCAACTTCGGCTAGCGTCTCAGCAAGTACCTCTGTAAGTTCTAGTCAGTCGATGGTGGCTTCAGACAATAGTGTACATTCTACTACTGCTTCTGAGACTTCTGGAAAAGCAGAGTCTGTGTCAAAAGAAAGTCAGTTGACTAAAGAAGAATTACCTACCTCTAAGCTAAGTGCTCCCGTATTGGAATCAGCTAAATTGGAAAAAGGTTTGGTTGATACGAATGCAGAAATAAGTAGTTTGGCAGGAGTAACTGCGGGTGCCATCGCAACAAGGGAAGTTTCAGCTAAACAACAGGATGAAAATCGTAAGAAGTTAACCAAACTTTCAGCTGAGATGGGTGAGTACTTGGCTAAAGCTGTAGGATTGCCGAATGCGGACTCTGCTATTACCAAAGTGAATACTGCCGTTACGGAGATTGAAAAAGCCTTGGCGGATCCGACTAGTGATTTGACATCAGTAGTACAAAAAGCTACCTCTGCTCGTAATTCCATTGTCAATGCTGTTTTAGGTGCACATTCAGGTCAACGTGATAGTCGTAACGGACAAGCGCTAGAGAGAGGAGCGTCTCCTAGGGCATCATTCTCTAGTCATGGAACGACAGCTTCAATTGAGTCTGGTAGATATGATAGAAATAGTAATGAAGTTGTTTGGCGTATCAATATGCACGCGAACAGTGCCTTGCATCATGTAGGGCTGATTGCGGATGTAGATCCTAATACGACTATTACTCGTGTGATCTTTAATAATGTACAAGAAATGGAGAAACGTGGTGGCTCAGGAAATGAGTATGTCTATGATATCCGCCATGATAAACAAAGAAACCTAGAAGCAACGATTGAAGTTCATGCTACTGTAAATGATAAGTCAGCAACTGCAACATTGGATGCAAGAGTTGCTACAAGTAGCCAACCATTTACAAGTGCGGATACTTTTGGGGACGATACTCCTTCTATGCATAATGAAGTAGCTACTAGAGTATCGCATGCCCCACGTATGAATAGAAGTATAGTAGTTCCTAATCGTGCAGCAGGTCAGAGCCGTGCAGCCTCTAATCCGCCTACGATTAAGATGCCATCTGATGTCACTTTTTATAATGATGATGCCATCACGAATTTTCAGATACAATTACGTGATGATAGAGGGATGGATAAAATCAAGGCTTCTGACTCCAATGCTATCATTACAGGTGTAACTTCCCCAAACTATCCTGCTACTAGTAGAAGAGGTCCAGGGGATTTGTGGACCTATGATTATCAAGGAAGGCGAACAGGATTCCAAAAATCATATAACATTGATATAACAGGAACGCTTGGTCGTAAAGGTACTGCTTGGGAACCGTATAAACCAGGTACCTATCCTCTTGAATATACAGTTACAGATATTGATGGTCAGCCTGCTACAGCCACTACCAATTTCCATGTCAAAGGATTTAACGAGCGACAAAACCCTGTGAGTGGTGCGACTGTCGCAGTTAATAATACGAAAAATCTAAGTCCGGCGGAAAGAGAGCAAGTATTGGCTAACTTTAAAGCAGCTAATGCAAGCGTTCTTTCAAGTACAGACTACAAAAAAGGATCTGAAGAAGGATCAATCAGTGTAGCTAATAATGGAGATGTTACCATTACTTATCGTGATAAAACCACGGATACAGTCACAAACAATGTTAAGTATGGTGTAGAGAAAACAACTGAGCACTTTTATGCAGTTAGCGACGAGCCTTTATCTAATATAAATCCAAGAAGTCTTGTGCGTCCAGTTGGCGGAGCTTCTGACTTCCCTAGTGGGACAAGATTTGCATGGAAACAAGGGCAAGCTCCTACAATGACAGCGATGGGGGACAGAGAGAACCCTAGAACTGCAATCTTAACGGTAACTCATCCAGATAATACTACTACGGATTTAACATATAATTACAGAGTCTATCAAAAGATAGAGACTAAAACCAAGAATGGAGTTACTGGTCAGTTTTATGCCTTTAAAGCAGCTTCAGGTGATCGAACTGTTGGCAGTAGCTATGCTAATAATATAGGTGGAGATTCATATCTTTATATCAATAGTCCATCTCTTCCTTCGGGGACTACATTTGCTTATGAATATCGTCTGAATAATAATGCAAGTGCACCACTAAATAATCGAACTGGGTCACCTAAATTTAGTGATGTCTGGCATACAACTGACTCTGCAGCTACGACACACCGTACAACCTATACTGCAAAAGCAACTTATCCAACAGGACGCTTTGGAACTCCGTCTGCACAAGATCGTGCTTTGACAAGTGAGACAAGCTTTACTTATACAGTAGTGGATCCAGTAGCTAAACAAGAATATACTACAAAAGTTGGGGATACAACTCCGCTAAATGATATTATTGCCAATCCTGGCAATGCACTTAAAAATTCTGATTCTAGAGTGGCGATTCCTACTGGAACAACTTATGAATGGGTATCCAGACCTGATGCTTCAGCTCCAGGTATCTATAAGAAAGAAGTTAAAGTTACTTTACCACAAGGTTCTGCAGATAAAGCAGGCAACAGTACAAATGTTCCTGTAACTATCAAAGTTAGACCGAACCCACCACGAATCGCAGATAGTCAAGTGAAGCTACAAGGAGGTCTGCCAAATCGTAGTATTACAGTGACAGATGTAATACCAGGAGCAACAGTCACTTTAACCATTGGTACCGAAACCTTTACTAAAAAGTCTACTGGAGCAAGTGTGACGTTTGAACCGTCTGAGTTGAAACGGGTTACTGATACCAATAATGGTTTGTTGCCTACAAGAAATGTAACGGTTAAACAAGAAATGGTTGTTAGGGATCCAAATGGTAGCAATGTAACTCTTCAATCTGACACATCTTCTAATATAATTACTAAAGAAAATGTATCTCCAAACCCTGAATTTGAAATCTATGTCAAGAATAATGGTAAGTGGGAAAAACTTTCTCCGAAAAATAATGTCCGTCCTGGTACGAGTGGATACGAGATTTTTGCAGGAGACGAAGTTAAGGTTGTCTTAAAAGGTTCAGATAATAGTGGTAAACTTAGAGATTTGAAACTTTACGATGGTACATCAGATAAAGATAGAATATTCTCAGGTGACTATTCTTCGAATGATAGTGCACTAGGATTCAAGAATAAACCAACGAATGCTCCTGCTACTTTAGAGTATACAGCTACTTATAATCCTAATCAGCCACATGCAGATGGAAATAGATGGACACTTGGTGTAAAAGCTGTGGACTTGTCTAATAATGAATCGAGAACTCCAACAGTAGTTGTCGCCCAAGGGAAGTTGAATGAGAAATTCCCTGGTAAGAAGCCGTCAGTAGTCTTCCAAGTTAAACATCCAAACGCTCTGAGTCAGCGTGAGAAAGATGAAATCTTAGCTGCTGTGAAAACAGCGAACCCTGAGACTGCAAACCGTATCAGAAGTTATTCTATTGCAGAGAATGGAACGGTAACCATTACTTATAAAGATGGAACGGTAAATACGGTAACGCCAAATATATCTGACTCAGATTACCGTGCGTCAGTATCAGCGTCAACCAGTGCCAGCCAAAGTGCTTCAACGAGCGCGTCTAAGTCCGCGTCAACCAGTGCGAGCCAATCAGCCAGCACGAGCGCGTCTAAGTCCGCATCGACCAGTGCGAGCCAATCAGCCAGCACGAGCGCGTCTAAGTCCGCATCGACCAGCGCAAGTCAATCAGCCAGCACGAGCGCGTCTAAGTCCGCATCGACCAGCGCAAGTCAATCAGCCAGCACGAGCGCGTCTAAGTCCGCATCGACCAGCGCAAGTCAATCAGCCAGCACGAGCGCGTCTAAGTCCGCATCGACCAGCGCAAGTCAATCAGCCAGCACGAGCGCGTCTAAGTCCGCATCGACCAGCGCAAGTCAATCAGCCAGCACGAGCGCGTCTAAGTCCGCATCGACCAGCGCAAGTCAATCAGCCAGCACGAGCGCGTCTAAGTCCGCATCGACCAGCGCAAGTCAATCAGCCAGCACGAGCGCGTCTAAGTCCGCATCGACCAGTGCGAGCCAATCAGCCAGCACGAGCGCGTCTAAGTCCGCCTCGACCAGTGCAAGTCAATCAGCAAGTACATCAGCTAGCCAGTCGGCTTCAACCAGCGCAAGCCAATCAGCCAGCACGAGCGCAAGTCAGTCAGCCTCGACCAGTGCAAGTCAATCAGCCAGCACCTCAGCTAGCCAGTCGGCTTCAACAAGTGCAAGCCAATCAGCCAGCACCTCAGCTAGTCAATCGGCCTCAACAAGTGCCAGCCAATCAGCCAGCACGTCAGCTAGTCAGTCCGCATCGACCAGTGCGAGCCAATCAGCCAGCACAAGTGCTAGTCAGTCGGCTTCAACAAGTGCGAGCCAATCAGCCAGCACAAGTGCTAGTCAGTCGGCTTCAACAAGTGCGAGCCAATCAGCCAGCACGTCAGCTAGCCAATCAGCCAGCACAAGTGCGAGCCAATCAGCCAGCACCTCATCTAGTCAATCGGCCTCAACAAGTGCCAGCCAATCAGCCAGCACGTCAGCTAGCCAGTCGGCTTCAACAAGTGCAAGCCAATCAGCCAGCACATCGGCTAGTCAGTCAGCGTCAACAAGTGCAAGTCAATCAGCCAGCACCTCAGCTAGTCAGTCGGCCTCAACAAGTGCGAGCCAATCAGCCAGCACCTCAGCTAGCCAGTCGGCTTCAACAAGTGCAAGTCAATCAGCAAGCACAAGTGCTAGTCAGTCGGCTTCAACAAGTGCAAGCCAATCAGCCAGCACCTCAGCTAGCCAGTCGGCTTCAACAAGTGCAAGTCAATCAGCCAGCACAAGTGCTAGTCAGTCGGCTTCAACAAGTGCAAGCCAATCAGCCAGCACCTCAGCTAGCCAGTCGGCTTCAACAAGTGCGAGTCAATCAGCAAGCACGTCAGCAAGCCAAAGTGCTTCAACAAGTGCGAGTCAATCAGCAAGCACGTCTGCAAGCCAAAGTGCTTCAACAAGTGCGAGTCAATCAGCAAGCACGTCAGCAAGCCAAAGTGCTTCAACAAGTGCGAGTCAATCAGCCAGCACGTCTGCAAGCCAAAGTGCATCGACAAGTGCGAGCCAATCAGCAAGTACCTCAGCTAGCCAGTCAGCATCGACAAGTGCGAGCCAATCAGCAAGCACCTCAGCAAGTCAATCGGCTTCAACAAGTGCGAGCCAATCAGCAAGCACGTCAGCTAGTCAGTCAGCATCGACAAGTGCAAGTCAATCAGCCAGCACCTCAGCTAGTCAGTCGGCTTCAACAAGTGCAAGCCAATCAGCAAGCACGTCAGCTAGTCAGTCGGCTTCAACAAGTGCAAGCCAATCAGCCAGCACATCGGCTAGTCAGTCCGCATCGACAAGTGCAAGCCAATCAGCAAGCACCTCAGCTAGCCAGTCGGCTTCAACAAGTGCAAGTCAATCAGCAAGCACAAGTGCTAGTCAGTCAGCATCGACAAGTGCAAGCCAATCAGCCAGCACGTCAGCTAGCCAGTCGGCCTCAACAAGTGCAAGCCAATCAGCAAGCACCTCAGCTAGCCAGTCGGCTTCGACAAGTGCAAGCCAATCAGCAAGCACATCGGCTAGTCAGTCCGCATCGACAAGTGCAAGCCAATCAGCCAGCACCTCAGCTAGCCAGTCGGCTTCAACAAGTGCAAGTCAATCAGCAAGCACAAGTGCTAGTCAGTCGGCATCGACAAGTGCAAGCCAATCAGCAAGCACAAGTGCTAGTCAGTCGGCTTCAACAAGTGCAAGTCAATCAGCAAGCACATCGGCTAGTCAGTCAGCATCGACAAGTGCAAGCCAATCAGCAAGCACATCGGCTAGTCAGTCCGCATCGACAAGTGCAAGCCAGTCGGCTTCAACAAGTGCAAGCCAATCAGCAAGCACGTCAGCTAGCCAGTCGGCATCGACAAGTGCAAGCCAGTCCGCATCGACAAGTGCAAGCCAGTCGGCATCGACAAGTGCAAGCCAGTCCGCATCGACAAGTGCAAGCCAGTCCGCATCGACAAGTGCAAGCCAATCAGCAAGCACAAGTGCTAGTCAGTCAGCATCGACAAGTGCAAGTCAATCAGCAAGCACAAGTGCTAGTCAGTCGGCTTCAACAAGTGCAAGCCAATCAGCAAGCACAAGTGCAAGCCAGTCGGCTTCAACAAGTGCAAGCCAATCAGCAAGCACCTCAGCTAGTCAATCAGCTTCAACAAGTGCAAGTCAATCAGCAAGCACAAGTGCTAGTCAGTCGGCATCGACAAGTGCAAGCCAATCAGCAAGCACCTCAGCTAGTCAGTCGGCATCGACAAGTGCAAGCCAATCAGCAAGCACCTCAGCTAGCCAGTCGGCTTCAACAAGTGCAAGCCAATCAGCCAGCACATCAGCTAGTCAATCGGCCTCAACAAGTGCAAGCCAATCAGCCAGCACCTCAGCTAGCCAGTCGGCTTCAACAAGTGCAAGTCAATCAGCAAGCACAAGTGCTAGTCAGTCGGCATCGACAAGTGCGAGCCAGTCGGCTTCAACAAGTGCAAGCCAATCAGCAAGCACGTCAGCTAGCCAGTCGGCATCGACAAGTGCAAGCCAGTCCGCATCGACAAGTGCAAGCCAGTCCGCATCGACAAGTGCAAGCCAATCAGCAAGCACAAGTGCTAGTCAGTCAGCATCGACAAGTGCAAGTCAATCAGCAAGCACAAGTGCTAGTCAGTCGGCTTCAACAAGTGCAAGCCAATCAGCAAGCACGTCAGCTAGCCAGTCGGCTTCAACAAGTGCAAGTCAATCAGCAAGCACATCGGCTAGTCAGTCAGCATCGACAAGTGCAAGCCAATCAGCAAGCACCTCAGCTAGTCAGTCAGCATCGACAAGTGCAAGCCAATCAGCAAGCACCTCAGCTAGTCAATCGGCCTCAACAAGTGCAAGTCAATCAGCAAGCACGTCAGCTAGTCAGTCGGCCTCAACAAGTGCAAGCCAATCAGCAAGCACAAGTGCTAGCCAGTCGGCTTCAACAAGTGCAAGCCAATCAGCAAGCACCTCAGCTAGTCAATCAGCTTCAACAAGTGCAAGTCAATCAGCAAGCACAAGTGCTAGTCAGTCGGCATCGACAAGTGCAAGCCAATCAGCAAGCACCTCAGCTAGTCAGTCGGCATCGACAAGTGCAAGCCAATCAGCAAGCACCTCAGCTAGCCAGTCGGCTTCAACAAGTGCAAGCCAATCAGCCAGCACATCAGCTAGTCAATCGGCCTCAACAAGTGCAAGCCAATCAGCAAGCACATCGGCTAGTCAGTCAGCATCGACAAGTGCAAGTCAATCAGCAAGCACATCAGCAAGTCAATCAGCTTCAACAAGTGCAAGTCAATCAGCAAGCACGTCAGCTAGTCAGTCAGCATCGACAAGTGCAAGTCAATCAGCCAGCACCTCAGCTAGTCAGTCGGCTTCAACAAGTGCAAGCCAATCAGCCAGCACAAGCACGTATGAGTCAGCGTCCACAAGTGCATCAGAATCAGCAAGCACATCAGCATCTGAGTCAGCATCAACAAGTGCGTCAGCTTCAGCCAGCGTATCAGCATCAGCAAACACATTATCTTCTGAAACACCATCAGAATCAGCAGGTAAGTCAAGACAGCAATTGCCAAATACAGGTACAGAAGCTTCCAAATCATCTGTACTCCTTGGAGCTTTGGCAGCCGTGACTGGTCTAGGTCTGTTTGCGAAACGCCGTAAACGTGATGATGAAGAATAATCGGATTAAAAATACATAGAAAGTATTGTTATTTCGATTTATGAAGAATCCCTTGGATGAAAAATCATCCAGGGGATTTTTTTGCATTATTTCGTCGTAAATGTCCACTAATGATCGATAGTTGTATTCGCATTTTTCCTGTACGATTGTAACCTATGGTAAACAAGACTTTAAGACCTCATTTTACTTGTTGATTAATATCCTTGAAGAAATAAAACTCCATCGGCATGACTTTGAATCGTATATGATTATCCTTCCAATTCGTTAATTGTATGTAAATTTATTAATTTTCAATTCTGGGATATCCTTGATATTTCTATGTAAGTTACTTTTATTATAAGAGTATTTGTGGTAAGATGTATATAACAAGAGAACACTATATAGTCTCTCTATATGAAGGGTAAATAATACTAAATTGTATAAAAGTTTTAGTTAGATGACTACTTAGTCATGTTGTAGGCACACTGATAGATATAGTCAATTTAGTTGAAGGGGGAGAGTTTTAATTGCTATCTGGAAAATTCTGTTTATTTTCACATAAAAATAAGCAACACCAACGTTATTTTCAATTCTTACCTGATGGTCAGATTAGGGATATTGGTGGAACAGGTCATGATAATGAGCGATTTTGGGAATTAGAAGATCAAAAACTTAAATTATATTCTAAATCAGAGCAACTAACAGCAGTTTTTGAGTGTTGCTATGAAGAAGTAGGCCATTCCTATTGGGAAGGATTACATCAGGAAACGATTCCCTTGGAAATACGAATATACGATTCGCGTCCAGATTTATTTGATTACCTGACAAAATATACTTGTCGCTATTTGATTGATTACGGAGCCTTAATAGTAGGGAAACATACGTATGGCATTCCACAATTAATTGACTATGACCACGGAGGTCAAGTTATAATTGGTGATTATTGTTCTATTGGCCATAATGTTCAATTTATAACTGCAAATCATGATTTAGAGTTGATTACAACTTATCCATTCAAGAGTTTAGAGGTATTTTACACGGATGAGTCATTGCAGATGACTGATGATCATATTTTGAAAAGTCCAACTCGAGTTGGTAATGATGTTTGGATTGGTAACAATGCTCAAATCATGGCTGGGGTAACTATTGGAGATGGTGCAGTCATAGCAGCAGGTGCTCTAGTGAGCAAGGATGTAGAACCATATGCTGTTGTAGGAGGCAATCCAGCAAAAGTGATTCGTTATCGTATAGCAGAACCTACTTTTCGGAAACAGATGTTAGAAATTGCGTGGTGGAATTGGCCAGAAGACATTATTTCTGAACGATTGGATAAAATCATGAGTAAGGATATATCAGAATTTATAAGAGAATACTTACCAAATGCTGGGGAAGTTAAATGTGATTAATCTGTTATCAGAAATATTAGAATTGATTTAGGATATATCTTAAATAATACGCACTGTACTAGAATTGACTTTGTTTTTTATATAATGCATCAGAAAAGGAGTATATGATTGAAATGATGGAAAAAATTAGTGTTATCGTTCCTGTTTATATGTCAGAACTATATCTTGAAAAATGTTTGGATAGTATCGTTCAACAAACCTATCAAAATCTTGAAATTATTTTGATTAATGATGGCTCAACAGATGGTTCAGCAGCAATCTGTCAACGTTATCAAAATCAAGATGAACGTGTTAAAGTCTATCATAAAAGAAATGGGGGAGTTTCTTCTAGTCGTAATCGTGCCTTGGAAGTTGTAACTGGGGATTATATCGTTTTTGTAGACAATGATGACTGGTTGGAGTTGGATCATATCCAAAATCTTTACGATTTATTGAAAAAAACAGATGCAGATATTGCAATCGGAAACTTTACTCAATTTTTGGATGATCAAGCTAGTTTTTTGATTCATGTAGGAGCAGATGATTATTTTGAGAAGACTTATTCGCCATTTGAATGGTTTTGCCATCAATATGACAGTAAGTATAATCTCAGTCAATGCTTTACAGTTCCGTGGGCGAAGTTATACAAGACAGAGCTATTTAAGGATATTGTATATCCAACAGATAAAAGTGTAGAGGATGATTACACAACTTATAAAGTTTATCTTCAGGCAGATAAAATTGCTTTTATGAATAAGGCTATTTATATCCATAGAAAACGTTCTACAAGTGTTACAAGGACAGTCAATCTTGCAGATGTATATCCCTTAAAGAGTATTGAAGAACGTATGACTATTCTCCAATTGATTGGAGCTCCTCAGGAGTTATTAGATAGAGAAATTCAAGCTTATAAATGGCGATTATCTATTCATGAAGAAGAAACTCTTAAACATGGAGATGTGGAATCTTATCAACAAATTTTGGTCAAAAAAGCAATTGCAGCTAAATATTTTAAAGGTTAGTAAAACACATTTTACAAATTTGTTTTTCTCTATTTTTGGTGGATGTTTTTAGATAGAAAAAGTGACCTATACTCAAAAATTAGAATGATATCTAATTTTTGATGTGGGTTGCTTTTTACGTTTATCAGATAGCTATTCTAAAATAATAAGGTTATTTACATCAAAAGATTCCTAAAAGATACTTGATATGCAGATAGACGAGTCATTTTTTGTATGTCTGAGATGAATTAAAAATTTATTTTTAGGATTGATCATTTGAAAATGTTATTGTGTAACTGTATTAAGATTATAACGCTGAATATTTTAAATTATTCAACTTATATTTTTGCGAGATTATTCAATTTGGAAAGTGATTATAATTTAGTGCTGTATGAACGATACTATCAATGAAATAAATATATTTTTGGTAACTTCTAAAACTAACTTCCAGTTTCCCACAACCTAGCTTTTAGTATGAGAAAAACGCGTGAAATCAGTGGAAATCCGTCTTAGACTAACTTCCGCTGGTTTTCTTTTTCTTGATATATAAGGGTTCAAAAGCGAAAAGACTCAGAAAAAAGTGCACGACAAATAGCCCTAAAACAGAGTCGTCTTAGAGTAACTTCCAGTTGCTAGCGTTTAGTGTGAGACTTTTCGATGGTGATAAGATGTGTAGTTAGAGGGGAAAATTCCCTTTATTTCAATAAATCAGGTGATAAGTGTGTGTCTTCTGGTTTGACAAATTGACACCCCAGAAGAGCAGCGATGTCCTCGCCAAAGTTGAAGGTGAAGACGTTGTAAGCAGATTTTCCTTGAGACTCTTCTCGTTTCAAGGAATTGACATGGGAAATGACTAGATTGACGTCTTTCTGAGTCAGCTGGTCAAAGGAAGTGCCCTTGGGAAGAATGGCTCGCAAAACTGTATGGTTCTTCTCAATCCGCCCCTTCTGGTCAGGACGGCTAGGGTCGCAGAAGTAGAGGTGAGACTTCCCATCAATGTCTCGCTCAAGCTCCTCCACATAGGAGAACTCAGATCCGTTGTCCGTTAGAATGACAGGGAACAGCTGATGGAACGCATACCCTCCGTCCATGACTCTTTCTTTCAAAGCTGCGAATTTAGTGGCGACCTCCAGAGCGGTCTTGTTGTCCAAAAGCAAGGCGAAGAGGAAGTTGCAGAAGGAAACGTTGAAGGTGAGTAGCACCTTTCACCAGGTCTGCCGATGACCGTGTCCATTTCCAAACATTTGAAGAAATCATCTGTTTCTCGTAACTGTTGGAAATCTTGGTAGGTCCGTCCAATTTTTAGCTCTTTGGGAATAGCTACTTTTCTGGATTTTCTGCGTTCCTTGAACTTGACCATCCGAGGAAAATCAATGGGCTTGGCTGTCAGATATCCCAGCTTGGCATGCCGATACACCGTGGCTTTCGACACAGGTAGGTTATGTGTCTGAATGATATGGTAGATGCTTTGTTTCTTCTGGATGCCTTGGGTTAAGACCTTATCCATCTGATAAAAACTTTCCTTGTTTAGGGGGATGCCTTGTCTGGATTCCCTCAACATAGTCTCGTACTGTTCCTGCGCCTTTTTCGCGTAGTAAAGATAGCGGTTAAACCCATAATCCGTCCTCTTTTTTGGACAGTTGTTACAGACATAAGGAGCTTTTTTGAGAAGAGGGCAATCCGTGCAATCAGATTTGACGGATGTTGGATGCGTGATGCGATTGCGCTTGATTTCCTTTGAAATCGTTGACGGATCTTTTCCCATCTTCTCAGCGATGGAACGGAAAGTCTCTTGTTGGCTGATTCCGGTTTGGATGTCAATCCGGTCTTCTAGAGTGAGATGTTTTTTGTTTTTTCGTCATGAGGTGCCTCCTCACGAAAAGTCTCAGGCTTAATTCTAGCATAATTCGTCGTCTGAGACTAACTTCCAGTTTTGGGAGAGAGATGGAAGTTACTTTGAGAAGTTACGTAAATATATTTTTTTAAATTTGAAATTCCGTAATAGCTCAAAAAATAGCAAAAAAATGTTATAATAGTAGGAAAGGAGAATAGCTTCATGACTGAAAAAATTACGGTAATTGTACCAGTTTACAATGTTGAAAATTACCTAAATAAATGTCTGGATAGTTTAATTAACCAAACTTATAAAAATCTTGAAATTATCGTTATCAATGATGGCTCTACAGATAATTCGGGGACAATTTGTCAAGAGTATGCACAAAAAGATAATAGAATTGTCTATATTGAAAAAGAAAATGGTGGTTTATCAGATGCGAGAAATGTAGGTCTGAACAAAATGACTGGCTCCTATGTAACTTTTATTGATTCTGATGATTGGGTTGAATTAGATTATGTAGAAGTTCTATATAATAAAATAATTGAGTATCAGGCAGATATTGCAGTTGGAAATTATTGTAAGTTTAATGAGTCTGATTCAAATTTCTATTTTCATATATCTGGAAATTATTTTGAGAAACTTTATGACAATGTGTCTATAGTGGATTGTTTAAATGACTCTAATAAGTTATTTAATTCAGCATTGATAGTTGCTTGGGGGAAAATTTATAGAAAAGAAATTGTTTCTAATTTTCGTTTTCCGGTAGGAAGAGTAGCTGAAGATACAATATTTAATTTGAGAGCATTATTAGCTTCTAAAAATATTGTTTATATCAATAAAGCTTCTTATATTTACAGAGTTAGGAGTGGAAGTATTTCAAATACTTGGGATGAAAAATGGGTTAGAGATTGCATATACGCTATAGAAGATAGATTGGCATTGTTATCAACATTAGGTTATCCAATGTCAGAACATATACATGCTTATAAATCTATTTTAAATCATATAACTTTTGAAAGTAAGAACAGAGGAATATCAGATTCTCATGTGTTAGATCAGATAAAAGAGAAGAAGATGTTATTAGATTTGCTTCAGACTCAAAATCAGGAATCTAAGAAAGCCATCGTATTGGCAGCTAACTATGCCTATGTCGAGCAGGTCATGACGACCATTAAGTCTATTTGCTATCACAATCGCTCGATTCGGTTTTATCTGATTAATAGTGATTTTCCTAATGAATGGTTTAAACAATTAAACAAGCGATTAGAAGGATATGACTCAGAGATTATCAATTGTCGGGTAACTTCTGAGCAAATTTCGCGTTATAAAACAGATATTAGTTACACAGTATTTTTGCGTTATTTTGTATCTGACTTTGTGCAAGAAGATAAGGCTCTCTATTTAGACTGTGACTTGGTAGTAACTAAAAATTTGGATAACTTGTTTGAAACAGATTTGCAAGAATATCCATTAGCAGCTGTTCGAGATTATGGAGGAAGAGTATACTATGGCAGGGAAATGTTCAATGCGGGTGTTTTACTAATCAACAATCGTTTGTGGAAACAAGAAAACATGTCCCAACGCTTGATAGATTTGACAAATGAGTGGCATGACAAGGTGGATCAAGCAGATCAGAGTATTTTAAATATGCTCTTTGAAAATAGATGGATAGAGATGGAATTTGACAATAACCATGTTGTGATTCATAAGCAATTTACAGACTATGAGTTACCAGCAGGTCAAGATTATCCTGGTATTATCCACTATCTCTCGCATAGAAAACCGTGGTTTGATTTAGCTGCGCAGACCTATCGTGATGTTTGGTGGTATTATCATAGCCTCGAATGGACAGAGTTAGGAAAAAATCATCATTTACACCCATTACAAAAATCACATATCTATCCTATCAGAGAGCCGCTTACTTGTTTAATTTATACGTCTTCAGATCAGATTGAACAAATCGATACATTGATTCAATCTTTGCCTAATATTCAATTTAAGATTGCTGCTAGAGTGATGGTCAGTGATCGTTTGAAACAATTGTTGGTTTATCCAAATGTAACTGTTTATGCTGGAATTAATTATTTAGTAGAACTAGATCAAGAATTAATTGAGACTAGTCAGGTACTTTTGGATATTAATCATGGCGAAAAAACAGAGGAAATGTTAGATCAATTTTCAGAAAGAGGAAAGTTGATTTTAGCTTTTGAGAATACAAAATATCGTGAAGTTGGACAGATAACCTACAAAATAGAACAAGTTCAAGAAATGATTGAGAAATTAAGAGAGTTAAATAAATGAAGAAAAATCATATCGTTGGAGATGCTCTGATTTTGACGGTTAGTGATCAGATTGAAGAGTTGGATTATCTCCTTGAAAACTTGCCAAACATCTGTTTTCATATTGCAGCACCTGTCCAGTTTTCGGATAGAATCCGTAGTTTAGAAACTAAACACAATGTCCAACTCCTAACAGTTACGAATGAACAACAGTTAAACTTTCTAGTGAACATGTCCGACATTCTATTAGATATCAATCATTTTCAAGAAGTCGATTCTATTGTTTCTAAGTTTGTCCAGACTGGGAAACTTGTCTTGGCTTTTGACAATACAGTCCATGGAAATCAGGGGCAGGAACTCTTTTCTTCAAGCAATCCAGATAAATTGGTTTCTAGAGTGAGAGAGTATCTGAATGAAGCCAGAGTAGGCATTAATCATCAAGAGAAAATCATTCAAGATGGGACTTGGAATGTATTTCAAATTGATAATAAAGCGGACCTAATTGTCGGAAGCAATGTCATTTGTAGAAATTTTGAAAATTTCCATGTTTCTTCTGGCAAGTTGGTATTGAATGATGGTGTCTTTATCAATAACTCTTGTAGTTTTAACTGTATGGAAAGAATTGAAGTCGGAGCAGGTACCATGATGGGGGAAGGAGTTCGTTTTTACGATCACGACCATGTTTATACCGCTGAAAAGATAGAAAAGTGGCAGTGTACTACGGCTCCGATTAGAGTTGGAAGAGATTGCTGGATAGGAAGCAATGTCACGATTTTAAAAGGAGTGACTATTGGGGATAATACCATTATTGGAGCAGGATGTTTGGTTCGTAAGGATGTTCCAGCTAATAGTGTAGTTTATAATGATGGAAATGTACTTGTAAAAGAACGTAGCTAAAAATAGATATTCTAGGGAATGGTTATATGGAAAATGAATTAATTAGTATTATAGTTCCAATCTACAATGTTGAAAATTATTTGCGACAGTGTTTGGATAGTATTCTGAATCAAACTTATCAGAACTTTGAGTGTTTATTGATAAATGATGGCTCTCCAGATAATTCAGCAGATATTTGTAGAGAGTATGTTGAGAAGGATTCTCGTTTCAAATATTTTGAAAAGGAAAATGGTGGAGTTTCTTCAGCACGTAATCTAGGTATTGAACGTTCGGGGGGGGGGCGTACGTTACGTTTATTGACTCAGATGATTGGGTAGATTCTGATTATCTAGAATTATTGTATATGAAAATAAATGAATATAATACTGATTTAGCAGTTCTGACATATAAACAATACAGTATGAACGATGGATGTTTTTATCTGCATGTTTGGGACCAAGATTATTACGAAAAATATTATACTGGAAACGAGTTGTTAAATTCACTACCAAATTTAGAGAATTATGACAGTACATTTAATGTATCGTGGGGGAAGTTATTTAAACGTAATTTTTTAGAAACTGCTACCTTTAATGAACAACGAATAATGGGAGAAGATTTAGAGTTCAATTTTAAGATTTATTTACAAGTTAAGAGTTGTATTTATCTCAATAAGGCGCTTTATAATTTTCGACAGCATCATTTATCTACTAGAGCTAAAAAAATTAGTGAGAAATATTTGATGGATGATGTAGAAATAAGATTAGGCCGTTTACCGTTTCTTATCGAAAAACCTGTTGATATCAATCTTTATATAGCTAAAACAAAAGAATTCTTAAAACGTTACATTGAAAGAAAAGAAGAACTTGGGATTGAAAATACAAATGCTTTACAAATTTATAAAGAAATTTTTAACAACTTATAAAATTACTAGTCAATAAATAGAATAATGGAAATGAATAGAAGTTAAATTAAGGGAGAAATAGATGGGAAATGAATTAATTAGTATTATAGTTCCAATTTACAATGTTGAAAAATATTTGCAACAGTGTTTGGATAGTATTCTGAATCAGACTTATCAGAATTTTGAGTGTTTGTTGATAAATGATGGTTCACCGGATAATTCAGCAGATATTTGTAGAGAGTATGCTGTTAAGGATTCTCGTTTCAAATATTTTGAAAAGGAAAACGGTGGACTATCAGATGCGCGTAATTATGGAATAATACAATCCAAAGGATCCTATCTTACTTTTGTAGATTCAGATGATTGGCTAGATTCTTATTACATAGAAACTCTATATGAACTGATGATAAAACATAATGCAGATATTTCCGTAGCTTGTTATGGTGCTTTTGATGAAGAAAAGGGAGTCTTTCTCTTTTATGCTTATGGAGATGAGTATGAGAAGGTTTATAGTGGGAGAGAGGTAGTTGAACAGTTGCCTAAATTTGAAGGAGGAGACTTAACCTTTCAAACTTCATGGGGGATGTTGTCAAAACGTGATTTATTTGATCAGATAATGTTTCCAGTGGGCAGGATTAACGAAGATATAGGGACAAATTATAAGTTATTTATGCAAGCTAGCCGAGTAGCCTATGTACATAAAAATCTATATCTATATAGAATTCGAAAAACTAGCATTTCAAATAGTGGTTTTTCAGAAAAAATGATGAGGGACGATCATGATTTGAGATTGGAACGGATTGCGATGGTAGCTTTAAAAGGATACGACATCAGTCACTACATTCAACAACATCGTTTCTACCTAGACTATTGGCATAGAACAGCTGAGGTGCAGGGATTGAGAAATAGTATTGAAACGAAGAGATTAGAAGAGTTAGATTATCTATTAACAGGGAAAATTTACGAGGAGAAATAAAGTGAGAAAAGCGATCGTTCTTGGAGCAGATAATGGTTACTTAAATAAGCTAGAGACTACAATTAAGTCAGTATGTACGCATAATAAAAATTTAAAATTTTATATTTTTAATGATGATCTTCCGAGCGAATGGTTTCAAGTTATGAATAGACGGTTGAAAGTAATTGATTCAGAAATTGTCAATATTAAGATTTCGAATCATCAATTAAAAGGTTATCATCTTCCGATTGCGTATTTGTCATACGCGACATTCTTTAGATATTTTATAGCAGATTTTGTAGTTGAAGAAAAAGCTTTATATCTAGATTCGGACATAGTAGTGACTCATTCATTGGATGAACTATTTCAGGAAGAATTAGGAGAATATTGGATTGCTGGAGTTCGTGATGTTTTTGTTAAAGGTTATGAAGACCGCTTTAATGCAGGAATGATGTTGGTTAATGTCAAGAAATGGAGAAGAGAAAATCTTTCTGTGAAATTAATTGAATTAACAAATCAACACCATCAAAATGTTTTTGGAGACCAAGGTATTCTCAATATGGTATTTGGAGAAAACTGGAAAAAATTGGATCGTAAATTCAATTTTATGGTTGGTTTAGATAGTTTAATTCATATCGCTGTTGAGACAACTCCAGAAGCACTATCGGCTTGGTACAGTTCAGCCCTTCCTGACGATGTTTTGCCTTACATCATCCACTATACAGGAGAGAAACCTTGGTTACATATGAGTCAAAATCGTTATAGAGATATTTGGTGGTTCTATCAGGGGCTAGATTGGTCTGATATTTTGTTACGTAAGGAAAGGGTATTTCAGACCTATCAAGATCTGACAGTTATTCCTAAGGCATACACAGCTGTTTTTACCAATAGTTGTGAACTGGAGCAAGTAGAGCATTTAATAGAAAATTTACCAGATGTTCATTTTTCTATATTAGCTCATACTTGGGTTGCTTCTAACATTATTGATTTAATGAGATACCCGAATGTAACAGTTTATCATCAGTATAACCGTTTTTCTTATGATAAAGTAATGAAAAAATTAGATTTTTATTTAGACATAAACCATCATGATGAGGTTGATGATATTACAAGTGTAGTAATGAATATGGGGAAACCAGTATTTTCTTTTTCAAATACAAATCATTGCAAAGAAGGTGCAAAGATATTTTCTCCTACCGAGCCAGAAAAAATGGTTCAGGAAATAAGAAAGTATATAAATTAAGAGGAGAATTAAATGGAGAAAAAAGTTATCGTTTTAGGTGCAGATAATGGTTATCAAGATAAGCTAGAAACGACAATTAAGTCTATTTGTGCCCATAATCGAAATTTAAAATTTTATGTCTTTAATGATGATATTTCCTCAGAATGGTTTCAATTAATGTCTAAGCGACTGGAACCTTTATTATCTGAAATCGTTAATGTGAAAATAAGTGGTAATAGTTTGAGAGATTACCATCTTCCGTTACCTCATTTAAGCTATGCAACATTTTTTCGTTATTTTATTCCTCAATTTGTAAAAGAGGAAAAGGCTCTTTATTTAGATTCGGATATTATAGTAAGAGGGGATATCGAAGAATTATTTTTGACTGACATGACGGATATTCCTATAAAAGCTGTTCAAGATGAGTTGGTTCCAAGCACATTTAATGCTGGAGTAATGTTAATCAACGTTGAATTATGGAGAACAGAAGGAGTAACAGATAAACTTATTGTATTAACAAATGAATTTCATGATAGTTCTTTTGGTGATCAAGGAATTTTAAACAGATTATTTGAAAACCGTTGGCAGAATTTGAACTCTTCTTATAATTTTATGGTCGGAATGGATACAGTTGCAAGGAATTATCAGATTGATAGCTGGTATATCGATTCGTTGAAATTAGAAGATTCAGCAAAGATTATTCATTTTACAGGAGACAAACCATGGTATCAAGTGAATTTAAATCGCTTTAGAGAAGATTGGTGGTTCTATTATTCTTTGGAATGGTCTGATATTGTGATGAGAAAGGCCGACTTTAAGAAGGGCTTAAACTCACTCATAGAAGCACCACTCTATCATACAGCTATCTTTACAAATACTTGCAATATAGAGCATCTGGAATACTTGATTAGAGAATTACCGCAGGTTCACTTTTCAATTCTGGCTCATACAGGATTTGCATCTGAAATTGTTGATTTACAACGATATTTAAATGTACGAATACTACCTTCATTCAATCCGATGAATTTCAAAAAGGTCTTAGAAAAGATTGATTTCTATTTGGATATTAATCATGAAAATGAAATTGCTAATGTTATTGAAAAGGTATATCAATTTGGAAAACCTATTCTCTCATTTGATAATACATGCCATAATGTAGAAAAAGCAAGTTTTATCTGTGAATCTAAGAGACCGGAAAAAATGGTAGATGCGATTAAAGAATTATTGAATAGTGATGGATACTAAAATATAGGTAATTAAAGATACTTTGTAATTACTGAGTTAAAGAGTTTGAAAACAATGATTAGTAGTTATATTAGGGGAATTTGAAACTTTTCAGGAAGATATGTATATTATTTATCAGTTGTTCGAAAATGACATAAACGAAGAATCATCTGTTTGTTAGAACGATAAATCATATGAATAATGATGTAGGAAATAAGCTTGATACAAATATACAAGGGTAGAGTGAAGGAAGAATGGAAAAAGAATTAGTTAGTATTATAGTACCAATTTACAATGTTGAGAATTATTTGCGAATGTGCTTGGATAGCATTCAGAATCAGACGTATCAAAATTTTGAGTGTTTATTAATTAACGATGGGTCGCCAGATAACTCTGCTGATATTTGTAGAGAGTACGTTGCTAAAGATTCTCGTTTCAAATATTTTGAAAAGGGCAATGGAGGTCTATCAGACGCACGTAATTATGGAATAAGACAATCAAAAGGTTCCTATCTTACTTTTGTAGATTCTGATGATTGGTTGGAAAATGATGCTTTACAACTGCTATATGATGCATTGAAAAAAGAAAATGCAGATATTAGTATAGGACGTTATAATTGTTATGATGATTCGCACTGTCAATATTTATTTTATGATTCTAATCCAGATGATTCTCTTGAAGTGATTGAAGGAAAAGAAATTATTGATAGAGAAGGTGTGGAAGAAATGAGAAATGGGAATTGGACTGTAGCTTATTTGAAGTTATTCAAGAGAGAGTTGCTACTAGATTCACCATTTCCTATAGGTAAAATTGCAGAAGATACTTACTGGACATGGAAGGTGCTTCTAAGAGCTTCAAGGGTGGTCTATTTAAATCGTTGTGTTTACTGGTACCGTGTTGGTTTGACTGGTACTTTATCGAATATATGGAGTGAAAAGCGTATATATGATGAAATCGAGGCTAGGGAAGAAAAACTCGCTATTTTAGCAAGTTTGAATTATGACTTGACCAATCATATTTTGATTTATAAAAATAGATTACAAAGAGCAATAGCAAAATTAGAAGAACAAAATATGCAGTTCACAGAGATTTATAGAAGAATGATGGAAAAATTATCTTTACTTCCGTAGATATTGATAAATAATGAGAAATACAATATGAAACTACATTTAACAAACTTATACGGTATGGCAGGAGATAGTACCGTCATTCTTGCCCAAAATGCTGTTCAAAAAATTGCCATCCAACTGGGATTTAGAGAGGTTGGCATTTATTTTTACAATATTGCTTCAGATAGTCCTTCTGAAATGAATAAGCGTCTGGATGGAATTATGGCTAGTATTTCTATTGGAGATATCTTAGTCTTTCAATCTCCTACTTGGAATGGCTTTGAGTTTGATCGAGTCTTGTTTGATAAGCTGAAGGATATGCAGGTGAGAATTATTTGCTTTATCCATGATGTTGTACCTCTCATGTTTGATAGTAACTATTATCTCATGAAAGAATACATGTATATGTATAATCTATCGGACGTTTTGATTGTTCCATCTGAACAGATGAAAGAACGCCTGATGGAAGAAGGCTTGACAACTAAGAAGGTTCTCGTTCAAGGTATGTGGGATCATCCTCATGATTTATCCTTATATACCCCAGCTTTTAAAAAAGAACTCTTTTTTGCTGGAAGTTTAGAGCGTTTTCCAGACTTACAAAATTGGTCTCAAGACACGCCTTTAAGAGTATTTTCAAATAAAGGAGAAGCTAGTTCCAATGCCAGAAATCTGAGTATTGAGGGTTGGAAAAAAGATGAGGAACTGTTACTAGAATTATCAAAAGGTGGCTTTGGTCTTGTCTGGGGAACTCATCAAAATGATGGAGAAAGCAACCAATACTATACCTTGAATATATCTCATAAGGTTAGTACCTATCTAACAGCTGGTATACCAGTGATTGTACCGAGCAGCTTATCAACTGCTAAATTTATAGTAGATCAAGGCTTGGGCTTTGTGGCAGATAGTCTAGAGGAAGTACATGCGATAGTTGATAAAATGAATCTACAAGAATATCAAGAAATGTCGAATCGGATAAAAACCTTTAGCTATTTGTTAAAAGAGGGTTATTTCACTAAAAAATTATTGGTAGATGCAATCTACCATTTGGGAATTGATTAAGAGAACAAGATGATTAAAACAATTGTATTAGCTGGTGATTGTAATTACACCACGCAATTAGAAACAACCATAAAATCTATCCTATACCACAACCGAGATGTTAAGATTTATATTTTAAATCAAGATATCATGCCAGATTGGTTTCGCAAACCACGCAAAATAGCTCGCATGTTAGGTAGTGAGATTATTGATGTTAAACTACCTGAACAGACTGTATTTCAGAATTGGAAAAAACAAGCTCACATTAGTTCGATTGCCTATGCTAGGTATTTTATCCTAGATTATATACAAGAAGAAACTGTTTTGTATTTAGATTGTGATTTACTTATAAACGATAAATTAGACAGTCTATTTGAGCAGGATATAGAAGAACGTTATATCGCAGCGATTAGAGATGCAAATGGCCAAGGTTTTAATACTGGTGTCCTACTAATCAACAATAAAAAATGGCGTCAAGAGAAACTAAAAGAACGATTAATTGAACAGTCCATCCTAACAACGAAGGAAGTTGAAGAAGGTCGTTTTGAACATTTTAATGGTGATCAAACGATTTTCAATCAGGTCTTGCAAGATGATTGGTTAGAGCTAGGTCGAGCTTATAATTTACAAGTAGGACATGATGTGGTGGCCTTGTATAATAATTGGCAGGAACATCTGGCTTTTAACGATAAACCAGTGGTGATTCATTTTACGACCTACAGAAAGCCTTGGACTACCTTGATAGCTAATCGTTATCGTGATTTATGGTGGGAATTCCATGATTTGGAGTGGACTAAAATTTTACAACATCATATAGGGGAGTTTGAACTGACATCGCCTCTAGATAAGGGATTTTCTTGTTTAACTTTGACAAATTCCCAAGATTTAGAAGGAATAGAAGAGCTAGTTACAGCTCTACCAGATGTAGTATTTCATATAGCGGCTTGGACGGATATGGGTGATAAGCTAACAAAATTAGCTGTATATGATAATGTGAGATTGTATCCACAGATTGTTCCTCCTGTACTGGAAAAACTGAAAAGAAAAACGGATATTTATTTGGATATCCATCAGGGATCCGAAGTTGAAAGTATCTTGAGAGATGTTTGTAAGTTTGAGATTCCTATCTTAAGTTTTTCTAATACACAGCATGGAATGTATGATCAAATAGTATTTGACAAAGAAGATATCAATTTAATGATAGAAGCTATCAAAGACTATGCAAGTCATTCTCGGTTTTTAAAAGATTATAATCAGGAGACATTTCATTGCTTAATATTTACAGATACACAAGAAATTGAACAATTAGACTATTTAGCTCAATATCTTCCATATGTTATTTTTGATGTCGCAGCCTGGACAGATATGGGGCCTAAGTTATATGAACTACAAAATAACTATCGAAATATTCGTTTACATCCAGCTATAACTATAGAAAAATTAGAACAATTAAAAGTAAGAATGGGCTTGTATTTGGACATTAGCTGTGGCCATTCGACACATGATATAGTGAAGTCAGCTCATGAAATGAATAAAATCATTTTCTCTTTTGATAGTACCCAACATGGCTCTTTTGGACAGCATATATACTCTTCAAAATCACCTGAACGTATGGTGGAAGACATTGAAAATCTTATTTCTGGAACATTCCAGGCAAGAAGACCAGCGATTATAGTTAAGGATATTGATCAAACTCTAGATTATATAATAGAAAACCAATCTTCTATTATCCGTTTTGGAGATGGGGAGATGGATTTAATCTTAGGGAAATCTATTCCTTATCAAGTTTATGATGAAAACCTTGCAAGTCAGTTGAAAAAGATTATTGCTCTTCAAAGTGATAAAAAATTGGTTATCGGTCTACCAAATGTATTTTCTGATCGCTCTAATTTTACACCAGCAGCGGAATCATTTTGGCAGGGGCATTTAGAACAGCATTTGAAAGATTATGTAGAATTAGCTAGCGCAGATTGGTATGGGACTACATTTGTATCTCGACCATACATAGACTATGTGGACAAATCTAAATCGTTTAGTCAGTTTGAAAAATTAAAACAAATTTGGGAGAATCAGGACATCCTGATTGTAGAAGGAGTAACTTCTCGTTCAGGTGTAGGTAATGATTTATTTGATGGAGCAACTTCAATTAAGCGAATTATCTGTCCCTCCCATAATGCTTATTCGCGTATAGAAGAAATTCAAGAAGCTGTATTGCAATATGCTGAAAATCGCCTTATTTTATGTATGCTGGGCCCCACAGCTAAAATTTTATCCTACAATCTTTTTAAGAAGGGATATCGGGTCCTAGATATTGGTCATATTGATTCAGAGTATGAATGGATGAAAATGGGAGCTGACACAAAAGTTAAATTTAATCACAAGCATACTGCGGAACATAATTTTGATCAAGATATTGAATTTATAGAGGATGAGACATATAATAGTCAAGTGGTTACTGTCTTATCGTAATGAATTACCTTAAATTTAAAGGAGATAAAATGTTAGAAGATAAAAAAGCTGTAGTTTTCGCAGGTGATTACGCTTATATTCGACAAATCGAAACGGCAATGAAGTCACTTTGTAGGCACAATAGTCATGTGAAAGTTTATGTACTAAATCAAGATATTCCCCAGGAATGGTTTAGTAGATTAAGACTGTATGTACAAGAGATTGGGGGCGATTTGATTGATTGCAAGTTAATAGGGCAACAGTTTCAAATGAACTGGTCAAATAAACTACCGCATATCAATCACATGACCTTTGCACGCTATTTTATTCCAGATTTTGTAACAGAAGATAAAGTTCTTTATCTTGATAGTGATTTAGTGGTGACAGGTGATTTGACATCCTTATTTGAAGTAGATTTGGGTGAGAATTATCTGGCTGCAGCACGCTCTTGTTTTGGAGCAGGTGTTGGTTTTAATGCAGGAGTTCTATTGATAGACAATAAAAAATGGAAATCAAATAATATTCGTCAACAGTTAGTTGAATTAACTGAGAAAGAACATGAAAATGTTGGAGAAGGAGATCAATCTATTCTTAATATTCTTTTTCAAAATAGTTATTACCAGCTAGAGGATACCTATAATTTTCAAATAGGTTTTGATGCTGGTGCAGCTGAAAAAAATCATGCTTTTGTTTTTGAAATTCCACTAACACCTCTTCCAAAAATTTTGCACTATATTTCTCCTGATAAACCATGGAAGCAGTTTTCGGTTGGACGTTTGAGAGAAGAGTGGTGGAAATATTCTTTTATGGAATGGAGTTATATAGTATCTAGCTGGAAAGAAAAGGGAGTATGGTATTCTCCAAATATTTATGAAGCCAAATTGACTTGTATGAATTTAACCAATTCTTGGTGTGTAGAGAAAATTGATTATTTAGTCGAACAATTACCAGAAATACATTTTTATATAGCCGCTCATACTTATATGTCGGATGAATTAAAGAGACTATCTAAGTTTCAAAATGTAACTCTTTACCCTAATTCTTTTCCTATTTTAGTGGAAAAACTTCTAAAGAGTTCAGATGTTTATTTAGATTTAAATTTAGACCATAAACTAGTATATATCTATGATTTGGTGAAGAAATACAATAAACCGATGTTAACTTTTTCTAATACTCGTTATCATAATAATGAGGAAGAATTATATGATGGTATTTACTTACGTGAAAATCCTGAATCAATGGTCAATGCAATCAAAGAATTTATGGAGAAAAAAATATGCAAAAATCAATCGTTTTAGCTACAGATAATAACTACTTAATACAGGTCGAAACAACGATTAAATCTATTTTAGTTCATAACACAGATGTATGTATCTATGTTTTAAATAGCGATATAGCTCCAGAGTGGTTCAAATTACTAAATGCGAAGTTAAGAAATGTAAATTCAGAAGTAATCAGTATCCATGTTGATCAGAATATGTTTAATAGTTATAAAACAGGTGACTTGATTAATTATACAACTTTTTTTCGATATCTGATTCCAGATTTAGTAACTTCCGATAGGTCTTTGTATTTAGATTGTGATTTGGTAGTAACAGGTGATTTATCTGAGTTATTTAATATGGACATGGAAGAAAAACCAGTGGCTGCTGTTGCTAGTCCCTATGCATGGGAAAGTGATCCATATGGTTTCAATGCTGGTGTTTTATTAATTGATAATAGGATGTGGAGGTCGCATTCTTACATTTCACAACTTTTAAAACTAACAGAAGAGAAGCAAGCAGAAGTTGCAATGGCAGATCAAAGTATCTTAAATATTTTCTTTCAGCATAATTGGAAAGAAATAGATAGTACATATAATTATCTTGTTGGATTGGATTACAATTATAGAGCGGCAGAATTATCAAGATTAGAAAATTCTCTTCCTAAGATTATTCATTTTGCAGGAACTCATAAGCCATGGCATACCTATAGTAGTACTAGGCTTCGGGAACTTTGGTGGACTTATAGAGATTTAGATTGGTTTGAAGTTTTATCTAAATCTCCTAATTTAAATTACTACAAGCGAGTTAATCAGTCAACAAAACAAATTTTTATTTTAACATTAGCTGCAGAAATAGAGCATATTCACTATCTTATTACCTCGTTATCTGATTGGCACTTTCATTTAGCAGCCCCATGTGATTGTTCTGAACCATTGACATCTCTTTCACAGTATAGTAATGTAACGGTATATCAGAATATTTTACATAGTAAAATAGACTGGTTGTTGGATGATTCAAAAGTTTATCTAGATATTAATCATTATGTAGAAACGATGGATATTCTTAGTAGAGCGAAGGAGAGAAATAAAAAGATTTTTACGTTTGATACGACAAGAAAGTCGCAAGATGACAGTTTATATGATGGAATATTTTCTATAGATGCCCCCGAACAAATGGTTGAAGTTATAAAAAAATTATAAAATGTAACATTAAATTGGGAACGGGATAATGAGATATGTCTGCATAGGAAGTAGAGTTAAAGCTAAGAAATAATATCAGTAGTAATAAAGGAGTATTAAGTGAACAAAATTTACTCATCAATGGCAGTAAAAAAAGGATTAACAACTTTATTTCTGCTGTTTATTTATGTATTAGGAAGTCGTATTACCCTTCCTTTTGTTGATTTGAATAGTAGAGACTTTCTAGGTGGGTCAACGGCATATTTGGCGTTTTCAACCGCCCTTCTAGGAGGGAATCTGAGGAGCCTATCTCTATTTTCTATAGGCCTTTCACCATGGATGTCATCAATGATTTTATGGCAACTACTTTCCTTTTCTAAGAAATTGAATATTTCTTCAGGGTCAGTAGAAGTTCAAGATAGAAGGAAGATGTATTTAACACTAGTTATTGCTTTGATTCAATCTTTAGCGCTCTCGTTGAATCTACCAATCCAGCATCTCTATTCATTTTTATTGGTGACTACAATGAATACCTTATTATTAATAGCAGGAGCCTTCTTTCTAGTATGGTTATCAGACTTAAACGCGCAACTTGGAGTAGGTGGCTCGGTGGTCATTTTACTGTCTAGTATTGTTTTAAATATTCCACAAGATATTTTAAGTACATTTCAGCTTGTTCGAATTTCTATGGGAATAATGATATTGATTGCATTGAGTAGTATTGTATTGACCTATATGATGGTGCTCATGTATAGAGCGCGTTATCGTATACCAGTTCATAAAATTGGCTTACGTAGTCGGTTTAAGCGTTATTCTTATTTTGAAATAATGTTAAATCCAGCTGGTGGTATGCCATTTATGTATGTGATGAGTTTTTTAAGTTTGCCTACCTATATCTTTTTATTGTTACAGACTCTTTTTCCAAAGTCATCAGTCTTCTCTGAACTATCAGCTCAATATGGAGTCGGAAAACCATTATGGATTTACTCATACATTGCCATGATTTTTTTATTTAGTATTGCTTTTGCTTTTGTCAATATGAGTGGAGACCAAATATCTGATCGTATGAAGAAATCTGGGGAGTATATATATGGGGTTTATCCAGGTGAGGAAACAAGTCGTTTTATTAATCGATTAGTATTACGCTTTTCGATCATAGGAGGAATCTTTAATGTTTTGATGGCAGGTACTCCAATGTTATTTGTTTTATCTGATGAAAATTTATTGAGGATTGCTATGATTCCAGGTTTGTTTATGATGTTCGGAGGTATGATTTTTACAATTAAAGATGAAATGAAAGCTCTGAGATTAAATGAAACTTATAAACCCTTGATTTAGGAGGTTTTTATGTATTATTTTATACCAGCTTGGTATGGTTCAAACCGCCAATGGCACGCTGATTTAACTCCATGGTATTATTCTCACTTTAAACTTGAATTTGATGATACTTTCAATCAAATTAGGCTTTTTCAAAGACAAGAGATAGCATCTCGACTATTAGTATTAGCCTATCAGCCACATTTACGTTATTTTTTACATAGACACGGTGTCTTAGAGACAGAAGTCTATTCTATCTTTGATGACATGCAAGACTTCCATGATATACCACCCAGGTTCTTAATATGAGAGATATTGAGTGGGATAGTGATTGTCAATTTCTTTACAGTCCATTTGTAATAGTGGTTCAGAAAAATGGCAAAAAGTATGCTAAGGTAGAACATGGTGTAGAAGGATTTATTACTGAGATACAATATTTTGATCACGATGGACAAATAAGCAAGAATTATATCATGGATGATCGTGGTTTTGTATCGAGTGTTATTTATTTTGATAATGGACAGCCTACCTATCAAGACTACTTGGATCCGAAAGGTATCTGGAGATTTAGGGAGCATTTAAACGAGGAAGGACGAGTAGAGGTAAATCCAATATTTGGTTATCGTTTTAAACAGCTTCACTATACTGATATGAGTCAACTAATCGCAGAATATTTTGATAAATATCTGAAAACGCAACAGAAAAAACAGGATATTTTTATCATTCCATCTCATCCTCATCATGACCAATTTATCTTTAGTTGCTTACCAAGTGACACTGCTAAAATTTTGAGTCTTTTTATTAACCGGAATTCTCAAGCTAGTTTTAAAGATTTAGCTCCATCATTTGAACAAGCAGATCTAGTCCTAGTGGATAGAGAGGATAGTTTACAACTTTTGCAGGAACTATATCCTAAACTATCAGATAAATTTTATCATCTCTCTCCTTTTGATACGCGTTTACGACTCGGTCGAAGTCAGACTCGAAAAGAATCAATACTTTACTATCAATTAGATTTTTCTGAAGGAATTGATAGACAAGCCCTATTTCAGGTTTTATCATTTATTGCTGAAACCAAAAATACAGAGGTCATTTTTGGAGCCTTTTCTGCTAGTCAGGAGCAAATGGAGGAAGTAGAATCACTTATCAATGAAATCATTCAGGAACAAATCCATACGGATAGTTTAGAAAAAGGAATAGACTATGGTGGAGCAGAAAATCCTTTAGAAGAAAATCAAGAGCAGGAATTACGTTTTCAATTTGTCAACATGAATGATGAGTTGGATCTGATCAAGACGCTAGAGTTTGTTCGTTTGATTGTGGATTTGAATAAACAACCACACCTCTATACTCAAATCGCAGGTATTAGTGCGGGAATTCCTCAGATTAATCAGGTCGAAACCGTCTATGTGGAACATTTGAAAAATGGTTATTTGATTTCAGATGTGACAGAATTTTCCAAGGCTGCACATTATTATACAGATAAACTAAAAGAGTGGAATCAAGCTCTAGTATACTCTATTGATAAAATCAAAGAACATACTGGTCAACGATTCTTAGATAAGTTGCATCACTGGATTGAGGAGGTTACAGATGTCAAAGGATTATAAAATCCTACAGATAGGAATTGATAATTGGGCTCATTATTATGAAATTCCTGAAAATATGGATTGGTATTATTTTTGCCCTAACTCACCGCTAGCCCTCCGTAAAATGATGGAAATGGATAGCATCACAAATTTTCATGCAATTTTGGTAGAGGATGGTCAGTATATAAGAGATTTAATGCCTTTTGTACACCATATCGAACCTTATACTCTACTTTATAGTCAAGATTTTCAAACGACAGATTTGGGTATTCTTGATTGCTTAAAAAAGCGGTGTGCTCAGGCTGTAGATTTCTCAGATCCTCAGCAATTAGTGAATGATTTATCCACCTCTCTTTTTAGCGGAGGTTACGGTGATAAATTATTTCCATCAAGTATTCAAATTCATCCCTCCTTTGAAGGTTCCATTTCCTATCAAGGATTTGAGCATGTGACCTTAGAAGGAAATTTTGGGGATGATTTTCAACAACTAGCATACTGGTCTTATAATTTTGTGGTTAATAAAAACTTACCCATAGAACTATGGTTAGAGTACGAAAAACAAGGAAATTGTGAATTTCAGCTAGTGGTTCGCAAGATATGGGATGGTTCAGTGGATAAATTTTTTGAAGAGGAAGTTTATTCAGAAGATGATTTAGAAAAATCTATTATCATGGATAGTAAAGAAGCGAATTATATTATATATATATCGATTGAAGGACGAGGTGAAGGCAAACTTCAATTAGGAAATCTTCATCAGCGCTGGAGTCGTAAACAATTCGGGAAATTTTTCCTCGGAGGTCATATTTTACATGATAGTAAGCGCGATGAAATTAATTACTTTTTCCATCCAGGTGATTTCAAGCCACCTTTAGCTGTTTATTTTTCAGGTTTTCGTCCTGCCGAGGGATTCGAGGGATATTGGATGATGAAAAAATTGGGTTGTCCTTTTCTCTTGTTTTCAGATCCCCGTCTACAAGGAGGCGCTTTTTACTTAGGAAGTGATGAATTAGAAAATAAGGTAAAACAAACAATTCAATATTATTTGGATTATCTTGGTCTGACTCCTAGAGAGTTGATTTTATCGGGTATTTCTATGGGAAGCTTCCCATCATTTTATTATGGTTCTATCTTTGAACCTCATGCCATTATTGTAGGTAAGCCTCTTGCTAATATTGGAACAATAGCTAGACGTGGGCGTTTGGAGGCGCCGGGAGTTTTTGATACATCGTTTGATATTCTAAGACTTCAAACAGGAGATATTAGTCAACAAAATATGTTGGACTTGGATCACCGTTTTTGGAAGGTCTTTAAACAAGCTGATTTTTCAATGACAACCTTTGGCTTATCTTATATGAAGGATGAAGATATGGATAGTAAAGCCTATGAGCAATTAGTATCTCATCTATGTAATACTGGAGCAAAGATACTATCTAGAGGAACAGTGGGTCGACACAATGATGATTCCAATACCAATATTTTGTGGTTCTTGCATTTTTATAACATGGTTCTAGAAGATTTCGGAAGGAGTAGATAGTGATTATCAAACAACGAGAAGATATTGGGTGGGGAGAGATTGCTAATACTTATATGTATGGTACGAAGGTTTTATACCATACTAACAAATGCATCAGTATTTATAACCCTTTGGTACGTTCTGGAGTAGTAATCAGAAGTTGGGATTCTAGTGTAAACTATCAAGCCTCCAGAACTCAGCCCAGTCTCCCTTTGCTGAAGAGAAAACAGGATTATCAATTATGTATGAATTTTGAATGTCATCCTACAAATGGAGTCTATACAAAGATTGCATTTTTTGATAGATATGGGGATGTGATTGAAGAGAAAATTGAAAAAATGAAAATCTTTAATTTTACCTATCCTGATGACACCTATACCTACCAAGTCTCCCTTCTAAGTGCTGGTTTTGAGTCCTTAGATTTCTATTCTTTTTCTATTAAGGAGATGAATCGTGTTTAAAGGTATATATCAAGATTTTCAGTTGCGGAAAGTCAAAAGGATTTTAAAAAAGATTAATGCCCTTAAAGGGAAGATGGAGTCTCTAACAGACCAGGAACTAGCGACAAAAACAGTGGAATTTCGCCAACGTCTTGCTGAGGGGGAAACCATTGACGACCTCTTGGTAGAAGCTTTTGCAGTTGTTCGTGAAGCGGATAAACGCGTATTGGGAATGTTCCCCTATGATGTCCAAGTCATGGGAGGAATTGTGATCCATCAGGGAAATGTTGCTGAGATGAATACTGGTGAGGGGAAAACTCTAACAGCTACTATGCCTATTTATCTTAACGCCCTAACAGGTAAAGGTACCATGCTGATTACTACCAATGATTATCTAGCTAAACGCGATGCTGAGGAGATGGGACAAGTTTACCGCTTCTTAGGATTGACAATTGGGGTACCTTTTACAGATGATCCAAAAGAGGAATTGACGTCAGAAGAGAAAAAAAGAATTTATGAATCAGATATCATTTATACAACTAATAGTAATTTAGGTTTTGATTATTTAAATGATAATTTGGCCTCAAATGAGGAAGGAAAATTTTTACGTCCTTTTGATTATGTCATTATTGACGAGATTGATGATATCTTGTTGGATAGTGCCCAAACACCTCTTATCATTGCCGGAGCCCCTCGGGTTCAGTCTAATCACTACGGTATTATTGATACGCTGGTAACGACTTTGGTAGAAGGAGAGGACTATATCTTTAAAGAGGAGAAGGATGAAATCTGGCTTACTACCAAGGGAGCTAAAGCTGCTGAAAGCTTCTTAGGAATAGATCATTTTTATAAGGAAGAACATGCGGTTTTTGCTCGTCATTTAGTTTATGCGATCCGAGCCCATAAACTCTTTACAAAAGATAAAGACTATGTCATTCGTGGGGATGAAATGGTACTGGTGGATAAGGGAACAGGGCGTCTAATGGAGATGACAAAACTACAGGGAGGTCTTCATCAGGCCATTGAGGCAAAGGAACATGTCAAATTATCTCCAGAAACGAGGGCCATGGCTTCTGTCACCTATCAGAGTCTTTTTAAAATGTTCAATAAGATATCAGGTATGACAGGGACAGGTAAGGTCGCAGAAAAAGAGTTTATTGAAACCTACAATATGTCGGTAGTGCGGATTCCAACCAACCGTCCTAGACAACGGATTGACTATCCAGATAATCTATATATCACTTTACCTGAAAAAGTGTATGCTTCTTTGGAGTACATCAAGGAATACCATGCTAAGGGGAATCCCTTACTCGTTTTTGTAGGCTCAGTTGAAATGTCTCAACTTTATTCGTCACTCTTGCTTCGAGAGGGAATTGCCCATAATGTTTTAAATGCTAATAATGCGGCGCGTGAGGCTCAGATTATCTCCGAGTCAGGTCAAATGGGAGCTGTTACAGTGGCCACCTCTATGGCAGGACGTGGTACGGATATCAAGCTTGGTAAAGGAGTCGCAGAGCTTGGGGGCTTGATTGTTATTGGAACGGAGCGGATGGAAAGCCAACGAATTGATTTACAAATCCGCGGTCGTTCTGGCCGTCAGGGAGATCCTGGGATGAGTAAGTTTTTTGTATCCTTAGAAGATGATGTTATTAAGAAATTTGGTCCATCTTGGGTGCATAAAAAATACAAAGATTATCAGGTTCAAGATATGACTAAACCAGAAGTATTGAAAGGTCGTAAATATCGGAAACTAGTTGAAAGGGCCCAACATGCAAGTGATAGTGCAGGACGCTCTGCGCGTCGTCAGACTCTAGAATATGCTGAGAGTATGAATATTCAACGAGATATGATTTACAAGGAGCGTAATCGTCTAATAGATGGATCTCGTGACTTAGAGGATGTTGTGGAGGAAATCATTGCTAGTTATACAGATCAAGTGACTTCTTCAGAATATGAAAGCCGAGAGTTACTCTTCCACTTTATTGTGACCAATATTAGTTTTCATATTAAAGAAGTTCCAGACTATGTAAATGTGACTGACAAAACTGCAGTTCGTAGCTTTATGAAGAAGGTGATTGATAAAGAACTTTCTGAAAAGAAAGAATTACTTGATCAACATGGTCTGTATGAACAGTTTTTACGACTTTCCATGCTCAAGGCTATTGATGACAACTGGGTAGAGCAGGTAGACTATCTACAACAGTTATCTATGGCTATCGGTGGTCAGTCTGATAGTCAGAAAAACCCGATCGTAGAGTATTATCAAGAAGCCTACGCGGGCTTTGAAGCTATGAAAGAACAAATCCGTGCGGATATGGTGCGTAATCTCCTGATGGGCTTGGTTGAAGTCACTCCGAAGGGTGAGATTATGACTCATTTCCCATAAAAAGAGGAAAATATGACAATTTACAATATAAATTTAGGAATTGGCTGGGCTAGTAGTGGTGTTGAATACGCTCAAGCCTATCGTGCTGGTATTTTTAGGAATTTAAATCTGCCCTCTAAGTTTATCTTTACAGATATGATTTTAGCCGATAATATTCAGCACTTAACAGCCAATATTGGTTTTGATGATAATCAGGTTATCTGGCTTTATAATCATTTCACAGATATCAAGATTGCGCCGACTAGCGTGACAGTGGATGATGTCTTGGCTTACTTTGGTGGTGAAGAAAGTCACAGAGAAAAAAATGGCAAGGTTTTACGTGTCTTCTTTTCTGACCAAGATAAGTTTGTCACCTGTTATTTGGTTGATGAGGACAAGGACTTGGTTCAACACGCAGAGTATGTCTTTAAAGGAAAACTGATTCGAAAGGATTACTTTTCTTATACGCGTTATTGTAGCGAATACTTTGCTCCCAAGGATAATGTTGCAGTCCTATACCAACGAACTTTTTACAATGAAGACGGGACTCCGGCCTATGATATCTTGATGAATCAAGGGAAGGAAGAAGTTTATCGTTTCAAGGATAAGATTTTATATGGGAAACAAGCCTTTATGCGTGCCTTTATGAAATCCTTGAATTTGAACAATTCTGATTTGGTCATTCTTGATAGGGAGACAGGCATTGGACAGGTTGTGTTTGAGGAAGCACAAGCAGCGCATTTAGCGGTAGTTGTTCATGCGGAGCATTATAGTGAAAATGCTACAAATGAGGACTATATTCTTTGGAACAACTATTATGACTATCAGTTTACAAATGCAGATAAGGTTGACTTCTTTATCGTATCAACTGATAAGCAGAGAGAAGTTCTGCAAGAGCAATTTGCTAAATACACCCAGCATCAACCAAAGGTTGTTACAATTCCTGTAGGAAGTATTGATGCATTAACTGAGCCAAGTCAGGGGCGTAAGCCCTTTTCATTGATTACGGCTTCACGTCTTGCTAAAGAAAAACACATCGACTGGTTGGTCAAAGCGGTCATTGAGGCTAAAAAAGAAATTCCTGAATTAACCTTTGATATTTATGGTAGCGGTGGAGAGGATTCTCTGCTCAGAGACATTATTGCAACTCATCAGGCTGAGAATTATATCCAGCTCAAGGGGCATGCGGAACTTTCGCAGATTTATAGCCAGTATGAGGTCTATTTAACGGCTTCTACTAGTGAAGGATTTGGTCTGACCTTGATGGAAGCTATTGGTTCAGGTCTACCACTAATCGGTTTTGATGTGCCTTATGGCAATCAGACCTTTATAGAAGATGGGAAAAATGGTTATTTGATTCCAAGTTCATCAGACCACGTAGAAGACCAAATCAAGCAAGCTTACGCGGCTAAGATTTGCCAACTGTATCAAGAAAATCGTTTGGCGGATATGCGTACCCATTCTTACCAGATTGCAGAAGGCTTCTTAACCGAAGAAATTTTAGAAAAGTGGAAGAAAACAGTAGAGGAGGTGCTCCATGATTGAACTTTATGATCGTTATAGTCAGGAAAGTCGAGATTTACATGAAAGTCTAGTCGCTACTGGACTATCTCAACTTGGAGTGGTCATCGATGCAGATGGTTTTCTGCCTGATGGTCTGGTTTCTCCTTTTACCTATTATCTAGGTTACGAGGATGGAAAACCTCTCTATTTTAACCAAGTCCCTGTTCCAGCTTTTTGGGAAATTTCAGGAAATAATCAGTCTGCTCGTATTGAGGATATGACACAGGAGAGGGCTATCATTCATTATGCAGATGGTTTGCAGGCTCGCTTGGTTAAACAGGTAGACTGGAAAGACCTAGAGGGTCGAGTACGTCAGATTGACCACTACAATCGCTTCGGAGCTTGTTTTGCTACAACGACCTATAGCGCAGATAGTGAGCCGGTTATGACGGTTTACCAAGACGTCAATGGTAAGGAAGTCTTGCTGGAAAACTATGTGACGGGTGATATCTTATTGACTTTGCCTGGTCAGTCCATGCGTTACTTTGCAAATAAGGTTGAATTTATCACTTTCTTTTTGCAAGAATTGGAAATAGATACAAGTCAGCTTATCTTTAATACTCTAGCGACTCCTTTCTTGGTTTCCTTCCATCATCCAGATAAATCTGGCTCAGATGTCTTGGTTTGGCAGGAACCTCTCTATGATGCCATTCCAGGCAATATGCAGTTGATCTTGGAAAGTAATGATGTGCGTACTAAGAAAATCATCATTCCCAATAAGGCGACTTATGAACGTGCTTTAGAATTGACTGACGAGAAATACCATGCTCAGTTTGTGCACTTGGGTTACCATTATCAGTTTAAACGTGATAATTTCCTAAGACGAGACGCCTTAATCTTGACCAATTCCGATCAGATTGAGCAAGTAGAAGCAATCGTAGAAGCCTTGCCTGATGTTACCTTCCGTATCGCAGCGGTGACAGAGATGTCTTCTAAGCTCTTAGACATGCTTCGTTATCCTAATGTGGTACTTTATCAGAACGCTAGTCCACAGAAGATTCAGGAGCTCTATCAATTGTCGGATATTTACTTGGATATCAACCATAGCAATGAGTTGCTACAGGCAGTGCGTCAGGCCTTTGAGCACAATCTCTTGATTCTTGGATTTAACCAAACGGTGCACAATAGACTTTATATCGCTCCAGAACATCTATTTGAAAGTAGTGAAGTTTCTGCTTTGGTTGAGACCATTAAATTGGCCCTTTCAGATGTTGATCAAATGAATCAGGCACTTGGCAAACAAGGCCAACATGCAAATTATGTTGATTTGGTGCGATATCAGGAAACCATGCAAACTGTTTTAGGAGGCTAACATGTCAGAGGAAGATTTATTTTACAAAGACGTTGAAGGTCGCATGGAAGAGTTGAAACAAAAACCTATCAAGAATGAAAAAGAAACCCGAGGGGAAAAGATTAGTAAGACTTTTTCACTCTTACTGGGCTTAATGATTCTGATTGGTTTGCTCTTTACTTTGCTGGGAATTTTGAGGTAGGTCTATGATTGAAATACTAATTGTTTTAGCTATTATCCTATCTCTTGCTTTGATTGTATTGGTAACCATACAACCTCGTCAAAATCAATTATTTTCCATGGATGCGACTAGTAATATTGGTAAGCCGAGTTACTGGCAGAGTAACACCTTGGTAAAGGTGCTCACTTTATTGGTGAGTTTGGCCTTATTCGTTTTACTATTAACCTTTATGGTAATAACTTACAAATAAAAGAAAACTTCAGATATTCACTTTTTGTGATTTGTCTGAAGTTTTCTTTTTTACTGTCCATATTTTTTGTAAAAGTCAACTTTTACTTGGATGAAGGTTTTTGCTTCACGTAGGAGTTGAAGAAGGGTGGCACGGGTTTCAAATTCTTCTCTTGTCTTTGGCAGACTGCGATTACGGAAGACTTCCAGATAACGTTCAATTTCATCTAGCAAATCAGAAGCAGGATTGGTCTGGCTCAGTTGGCCTGCAATTTTTGAAAAGAGTTGCGCTAAAATCAGGCTCTCGCTGGCAGCTAGGTGACAGGTGTTGATTTGCTGGGCCATGTTTCGCAGGATGCGACTTTGCCGCTGTCTCATCTCAAAGTAGTGAATGTGGTAATCAGTCTGGTGAAAGAGGTGGTCTGAGTGATCCAAATAGACCAGTCTGAGGGCTTCTTCCAAAAGGGTGTCCAATTCTTCAACCAACTGTGCTTGGTTGCGTCCATCCCCTCTGGATAAATAATATTTGAAGCGCTGGAGAATATCTTTTAACTTTTCTTCTACCAATGTGTGGTAGTGATGAATTTCCTCTTCTCGTGAAGGCATGTAGAGATTGACCAGCAAAGCAAATCCAGTACCGATAGCAAAGAGAAGGAATTCGTTGACTAGGAGGTCTGGAGAGGTTGACTCTTGAATCAAGAGGTGGCTAACCAAAACAGTGCTTGGTGTGATGCCAATTTCCCAGCCCATCTTGTAGGCTAGGGGAACATAAAGAGCCAGATAGAGGCCAAGGCTCCAGATATGAAATCCGCTCAAGTGAAAAGCCAAACCCCCGATAACCAGAGCCAGAAGCATGGAAAAGAGCCGATTGCGGGCCAGTTTTAAGGTACTTCTACGCGTATCAGATATGCTCAAGAGAGCAATAATTCCGGCCGAAACTGCTGACGAAAGATTGAGAAAATAAGCAAGAAGGCAGGCAAGACAGGTAGCTAAGATGAGCTTGGCAGTACGTTGGCTAATAGACATAAGAATTTCCTAATAAGTTAGAATAAAAGCGTAAAAGACAAGACCCGAGAGGCTTGCCTTTATGAGTTATTTTTTACGGGCTGCTGCGTATTCGGCAACGGCGGTAAAGAGGACATCTGTAGAAGAGTTAAGGGCTGTTTCACATGAGTCTTGGATGACACCAATCACAAATCCAACCCCAACAACTTGCATGGCAATATCGTTAGAAATACCGAAAAGGCTACAAGCAACTGGGATAAGAAGGAGGGAACCTCCCGCAATACCGGAAGCACCACAGGCTGAGATTGCGGCAACTACACTAAGGACAAAGGCTGTCGCAAAGTCAACAGGAATTCCAAGAGTGTTAACTGCAGCAAGAGTCAAAACGTTAATAGTAATCGCTGCTCCGGCCATGTTGATAGTAGAACCAAGTGGGATAGAAACAGAATAGGTATCTGGATCCAGACCGAGGTCGTGGCAAAGTTTCATATTGACAGGGATATTAGCCGCAGAACTACGAGTAAAGAAGGCTGTCACACCGCTGACACGCAAACATTTCCAAACGAGGGGATAAGGGTTGCTCTTCATAAAGAGGAAGGCTATTAGTGGATTGACCACCAGAGCCACAAAGAACATAGTTGTCACCAAGAGGGCAAGCAAGATTCCGTAGTTGGCTAGGCTTCCGATTCCCTTATCAGAGATGGTTTTGAAGACAAGACCAAGGATACCAAATGGAGCTAGGTTAATGATCCATTCGACAATCTTAGAAGTCACATCAGCCATAGTTTTCAGTAATTCTTTACTATTTTTGCTGGCTTCTCTCATAGCAATCCCGAAAACAACTGCCCAAGATAGGATACCGATGTAGTTGGCAGTAATGAGGGCATTAACTGGATTGTCAACCAGTTTGAGCAAGAGGTTGCTGAGGACTTGTCCAATCCCATCTGGTGGAGCAATATCGGTATTAGCGCTATTTAGGGTAATTTCAACAGGGACGATGAAACTTGCTAGTACAGCGATAAGGGCAGCGGCAAAGGTTCCCACCAAGTAAAGGAAGATAACGGTTTTCATATTGCTATCTTGTCCCTTTTGATGTTGGGAAAGGGCATTGGCAACGAGGGCAAAGACCAGAATCGGTGCGATGGCTTTGAGGCCACCAACAAAGAGATCTCCTAGCAGGCCAATTCCTGAAATGTTAGGAAGTGTCAGTCCTAGGGTTCCTCCAATAAGCATGCCAATCAAGATACGTTTGATTAGGCTTGCCTTATTCCAAGCATGAATAAATTTTTTCATAACAATCTCCTTTGTTGTGTAATGTTTATGATTATAGTATAAATATGAACTAAAATCAAGAATTTTCTGTCTATTTTTGAAATTATTTTTGAATATTTATGGAGAATGACACTTTATGAAAGTATGGTATAATAAATGAAAGGAGTTTTCTATGCAAGAATTTTTTCACACCTACCTCAATAAGCTTGATATAACAACGATTATCGAGAATATCTTAACCAAGTTACTTTCTCTGTTATTTCTTTTTTTGCTATTCTACATAGCTAAAAAACTGCTTCATACCATGGTGCAGAGAATTGTTAAACCTTCTCTAAAAATGTCTCGTCATGATGTCGGGCGTCAGAAAACCATCTCACGTCTGTTAGAAAATGTGTTTAATTATACCCTCTATTTCTTTTTACTCTACTGTATTTTATCGATTTTAGGCTTACCTGTATCTAGTTTGCTGGCTGGGGCTGGAATCGCTGGGGTGGCCATTGGTATGGGAGCTCAAGGTTTTCTGTCTGATGTCATCAATGGCTTTTTCATCCTTTTTGAACGTCAACTGGATGTGGGAGATGAGGTTGTTCTGACAAATGGTCCTATTACTGTCTCGGGCAAGGTTGTCAGTGTCGGCATTCGAACAACGCAACTCAGAGGAGAAGATCAGGTTCTGCACTTCGTTCCCAATCGGAATATCACCGTCGTCAGCAATTTCTCACGCACAGACTAGACCTGTTATTTTAAGTAATTTGTGGTACAATAGAAAGAGTTTAATTTTAATAAAGGAGAAAAAAAAGATGGTTTTAGAAAAGCAGTTGGGCAATGGTTGTATTTGGATAGACCTTGATGTGGATAAGATTAAAAATATGGAAGATCTTTCTGACATCTATGGATTGGACAAGGAAACCATTGAGTATGCTCTGGATAGAAATGAACGAGCTCATATGGATTATAACCGTGAAACGGAGACGGTAACCTTTATTTATAATGTTCTTGATTTAGAAAAAGACAAAGAATATTATGAAGCGATTCCGATGACCTTTATCGTTGAAAAACAACGAATGATTACCATCAGCAACCATAAGAATGCTTATGTCATTGATCAGATGTCAGCTTATCTGGATAGCCATGAGTCGCTTTCTATTTACAAGTTTCTCTTTGCTGGTTTAGAGATTATCAGTAACGCTTATTATCCTGTCATTGAAGAGATGGATAAAAGTAAGGACGAAATTAGTGCCTTGCTACGTCAAACTACAACAAAGAAAAATCTCTTCGCCCTCTCTGACTTGGAGACAGGTATGGTTTACTTGACAGCAGCGGCAAAACAAAATCGACTCCTCTTGGAACATATCCAGGGCCATGCTCTTTATCGGAGATTTAATGATGTCGAACGAGAGCAGTTTGATGATGCCATGATTGAAGCCCATCAGTTGGTGTCTATGACAGACTTGATTTCTCAAGTCTTGCAACAACTCTCAGATTCTTACAACAACATCCTAAACAATAACTTGAATGATAGTTTGTCAATTTTGACTATTGTCTCCGTCTTACTAGCAGTACTTGCGGTTATTACAGGTTTCTTCGGAATGAATGTTCCTCTACCATTTACAGAAGAGCCAAATGCTTGGATTTATATCTTAATGGCTAGCTTGATTTTATGGGCAGCCTTATCTCAATGGCTGAAGAAAATTACTAGAAAATAAAAGAGAAGGAGCCAGAATGGCGATTGAAAATTACATGCCAGATTTTGCTGTGGAAGCAGTTTATGATTTGACAGTAGAAAGCCTGCAAAAACAAGGAATAAAAGCTGTTTTGGTGGATTTAGATAATACTCTCATTGCTTGGAATAACCCTGACGGGACTCCAGAGATGAAACGATGGTTGCATGACCTTCGTGATGCTGGTATTCGCATCATCGTAGTCTCAAATAACACAAAAAAACGGGTTCAACGAGCAGTTGAGAAATTTGGGATTGACTACGTTTATTGGGCTCTGAAGCCCTTCACATTTGGGATTGACCGTGCCATGAAGGAATTTCATTATGAGAAAAGTGAAGTGGTCATGGTTGGCGACCAGCTCATGACAGATATACGAGCAGCCCACCGTGCAGGCATTCGCTCGATTTTAGTCAAACCCTTGGTCCAACATGACTCGATCAAAACGCAGATCAACCGAGCTCGTGAGCGCCGTGTGAAGCGAAAAATCACTGAAAAGTACGGACCGATTACATATAAAAAAGGAATTTAACTATGGAAGAAATTCTCTGTATTGGTTGTGGAGCAACCATTCAGACGACAGATAAGGCTGGTCTTGGTTTTACCCCCCAGTCGGCACTTGAAAAAGGTTTGGAAACTGGCGAAGTCTATTGCCAACGCTGTTTCCGTCTCCGCCACTATAATGAAATCACGGATGTCCAGTTGACGGACGATGATTTCCTCAAGCTCTTGCACGAGGTGGGAGACAGTGATGCCTTAGTGGTCAATGTCATTGATATCTTTGATTTTAATGGCTCTGTCATTCCAGGCTTGCCACGCTTTGTATCGGGCAATGATGTCCTCTTGGTTGGAAATAAAAAAGATATTCTACCTAAGTCAGTTAAACCGGGCAAGATTAGCCAGTGGCTGATGGAGCGTGCCCACGAAGAAGGTCTTCGTCCAGTCGATGTCGTCTTAACTTCGGCACAAAACAAACATGCCATTAAGGAAGTCATTGACAAGATTGAACACTACCGTAAGGGCCGCGATGTCTATGTGGTCGGTGTAACCAACGTTGGAAAATCAACTCTCATCAATGCCATTATCCAAGAAATCACGGGTGACCAGAATGTCATTACGACTTCGCGCTTCCCAGGGACAACCTTGGACAAGATTGAGATTCCGCTTGACGACGGATCTTATATTTACGATACGCCGGGGATTATCCACCGTCACCAGATGGCTCACTACTTGACGGCCAAAAACCTCAAGTATGTCAGCCCTAAAAAGGAAATCAAGCCTAAAACCTATCAGCTCAATCCTGAACAAACCCTGTTTCTAGGTGGCCTGGGACGATTTGACTTCATTTCAGGAGAAAAACAAGGTTTCACAGCCTTCTTTGACAATGAACTCAAACTCCACCGTACCAAGCTAGAAGGCGCTAGTGCCTTTTACGATAAGCACGTCGGAACTCTTCTGACACCACCAAATAGTAAGGAAAAAGAAGATTTTCCAAAATTAGTCCAACATGTATTTAACATCAAGGACAAGACAGACCTAGTCATCTCAGGCCTAGGCTGGATCCGAGTAACAGGCACCGCCAAAGTCGCCGTCTGGGCACCAGAAGGCGTCGCCGTCGTCACACGAAAAGCCATTATTTAAAATAAAATCACTGAGCGAACAAAGTGAGCTCATAAAAAGATAGTTATTGCCGTGGTGTGATTGCCAATCTGTAGATTGGCAAGGGGCACAATTGAGACCAAGGCTCAATTGTGAGGTCAGGAAATCCATTTTTCAAAGATGAGATCTTTGGAAAATTAGTTCCGACCGTCCCTCACCACCTAAAATAACTATCAAAAAACAAGGAAGAAAATTATGTCATTAACATCAAAACAACGTGCCTTCCTCAACAGTCAGGCACACACCCTCAAACCCATCATCCAAATTGGGAAAAATGGACTTAACGACCAAATCAAAACCAGCGTCCGTCAGGCACTTGACGCCCGTGAATTGATCAAGGTTACTCTTTTGCAAAACACCGATGAAAATATCCACGAAGTAGCTGAAATTTTGGAAGAAGAAATCGGTGTGGACACAGTCCAAAAAATCGGACGAATCTTGATTTTGTATAAACAATCTAGCAAGAAAGAGAATCGCAAGATTTCTAAAAAAGTCAAAGAAATTTAAAAAACTACTCCAAACAACTGTTTTTACAGAGAAATAAAGGAGACTAGCCTATGGCAATCGAACTATTGACTCCCTTTACCAAGGTAGAGTTGGAGCCAGAAATCAAGGAGAAAAAACGCAAACAAGTCGGGATTTTAGGGGGGAATTTTAACCCTGTTCACAATGCCCATCTCATCGTTGCGGACCAAGTACGCCAGCAGTTAGGACTGGATCAAGTTTTGCTCATGCCTGAGTACCAACCTCCTCATGTAGATAAAAAGGAAACAATCCCTGAACACCATCGTCTCAAGATGCTTGAGTTGGCGATTGAGGGGATTGAAGGTCTGGATATTGAAACTATTGAGTTGGAGCGCAAGGGCATTTCCTATACCTACGACACCATGAAGATTTTAACAGAGAAGAATCCAGATACGGATTATTACTTTATCATCGGTGCCGATATGGTGGACTATCTGCCTAAGTGGTACAGAATTGATGAACTGGTAGATATGGTTCAGTTTGTGGGAGTTCAGCGCCCACGCTACAAGGCAGGGACTTCCTATCCCGTTATCTGGGTGGATGTGCCTCTCATGGATATCTCGTCCAGCATGGTGCGTGACTTCCTTGCCCAAGGTCGGAAACCCAACTTTCTCCTGCCTCAGCCTGTGCTAGACTACATCGAGAAGGAGGGGATCTACTGATGGCCTATCAAGACTATATCAACTGCTCTCGTGAGGCTTTGTTAGAAAAAATGGCAGAGCTTCTGCCTGAAAAACGCTTAACCCATTGCTTGGGTGTGGAGAGTGCAGCCATAGAACTGGCTCAGCGCTTTGGAGTCGATGTCGAGAAAGCAGGTCTTGCAGGCCTTCTTCATGATTATGCTAAAAAGCTGTCAGATCAGGAATTTCTGGATTTGATTGACCGTTACCAGCTAGATTCTGATCTCAAAAACTGGGGCAATAATGTCTGGCATGGCATGATTGGCATCTACAAGATTCAGGAAGATTTGAATTTGCATGATTCTGAAATCCTGCGAGCTATTGAAATCCATACAGTCGGGGCGGCTCAGATGACAGACCTAGACAAGGTTATCTATGTCGCAGACTATATAGAGCACAATCGTGCCTTTCCAGGTGTGGACCAGGCGCGTGAAATTGCTGAGCTATCGCTCAATAAAGCTGTGGCCTACGAAACAGCTCGTACCGTGGAGCATCTAGCTCATCAGGGATTCCCCATCTATCCCCAAACACTTGAAACCTATAACGCCTTTGTGCACTATTTGAAAGAGGACTAAATGAACGAAAAAGAATTACTAGAACTAGTTGTGAAAGCGGCTGATGAGAAACGTGCGGAGGATATCCTCGCACTTGACGTACAAGATTTGACTAGCGTGACGGATTACTTTGTTATTACTAGTTCAATGAATAGCCGTCAGTTGGACGCTATCGCTGATAACATCCGTGAAAAAGTAGCTGATGCAGGCTTTAAAGGTAGCCATATCGAAGGCGATGCAGCTGGAGGTTGGGTCTTACTAGACCTAGGCGCTGTCGTTGTGCATGTCTTTTCAGAAGAAATGCGTGCCCACTATAACCTAGAAAAGCTATGGCATGAGGCAAATTCAGTAGATATTTCAGAAGCTCTTGCTTAGAAGATGAACTCAGTTGTAGTCAACTGGGTTTTATTTGCTTATTTTAGAAAAATTGATAGAAAGGTAAAGGGCGAGTGGTGTTTGCCATTGACGCTCTTGGTATCATGATTATGGCAACTTATGAAACTTTTGCGGCTGTTTACGATGCGGTCATGGACGACAGTTTATACGATAGATGGACGGATTTTTCGCTTCGTCATTTGCCTAAGACCAAGGAGAGAAAGAAACTCTTGGAATTGGCTTGTGGGACAGGCATTCAATCTGTGCGCTTTTCTCAGGCTGGTTTTGATGTAACTGGACTTGACTTGAGTGCGGATATGTTGAAGATTGCTGAGAAGAGAGCTACTTCAGCCAAACAAAAGATTGACTTTATTGAAGGCAATATGCTGGATTTGTCCAAGGTAGGTCAATATGATTTTGTCACTTGTTATTCGGACTCAATCTGCTACATGCAGGATGAGGTGGAAGTAGGGGACGTCTTTAAGGAAGTGTATAATTCCCTCAACGAAGATGGTATCTTTATCTTTGATGTGCATTCGACCTACCAGACAGACGAAGTTTTTCCAGGCTATTCTTATCATGAAAATGCAGAAGATTTTGCAATGCTCTGGGATACCTACGAGGATGCAGCGCCTCACTCTATCGTTCATGAGTTGACTTTCTTTATCAAGGAAGAGGATGGGTCCTTTAGTCGCCACGATGAAGTGCATGAGGAGCGTACATACGAAGTATTGACCTATGATATCTTGCTGGAGCAGGCTGGTTTCAAGTCTTTCAAACTCTATGCAGACTTTGAGGACAAGGAGCCAAAAGAAACCAGCACCCGTTGGTTTTTTGTGGCGCAGAAGTAGGAGATCACTATGACCATCACAGGTATTATCGCGGAGTTTAATCCTTTTCATAATGGACACAAATACCTGCTGGATCAGGCAGAGGGGCTGAAAATCGTGGCTATGTCAGGGAATTTCATGCAGCGTGGAGAGCCTGCTATTGTGGATAAGTGGGCACGGGCCCAGATGGCTATGGAAAATGGCGCAGATTTGGTAGTAGAATTGCCCTTTTTAGTCAGTGTTCAAGCAGCAGATTTCTTTGGTCAAGGAGCTGTGGATATCTTAGCTCAGTTAGGGATTGATAACTTAGCCTTTGGGACGGAGGAAGTTCTGGATTACCAGAAAATCGCTGATTTATACACAGAGAAAGGTGCTGAGATGGAGAAATTTGTGGAAAATCTACCTGATTCCCTCTCTTATCCTCAGAAAACTCAGGTCATGTGGAAGGAATTTGCAGGTCTTGATTTTTCTGGTAATACGCCCAATCATGTTCTTGCTCTGGCTTATGCTAAGGCGGTTGCTGGGTACAACATCAACCTGCATCCGATTCAGCGTCAGGGGGCTGGTTACCATTCTGTCGACAAGGATGTGGACTTTGCCTCGGCGACAGCCCTCCGTCAGCATCAGAAGGACCAAGACTTCTTAGAACGCTTTATGCCATCTGTTGCTCTCTTTGAGCAGGCTAATAAGGTGAGTTGGGACGACTTTTTTCCTTTGCTCCGCTATCAAATCTTGTCAAATCCAGCCTTAACAACGATCTATCAGGTTAATCAAGAAATGGCTGTGCGCATTAATGAAGCTATTAAAACAGCCCAGTCTGTGGAAGAATTGGTCGAGTTAGTGATTACCAAACGTTATACAAAGGCGCGTGTCAGACGCCTCTTGACCTATATCTTAGTGCAGGCAAGAGAAAGTAATTTGCCAGAAGCCATTCATGTCCTTGGTTTTACCGAAAAAGGCAGACAACACCTCAAGTCTCTGAAAGGGCAGGTCAATCTAGTCAGCCGAATTGGCAAAGAGCCTTGGGATGCCATGACTCAAAAGGCAGACCAGATTTATCAACTTGGAAATCCAAGTATAACAGAGCAGAATTTTGGAAGAGTGCCGATTAGAATAGAAACAAACTAAGTCTACTGAAATGTAGGCTTTTTCTCAAATCTCTACTAAACTACTATTTCTAAATAACAATTTTATTTTGGCAAACGCGTTCCAAATTCCCCAAAACATATTCTATTTTAGGTTTGTGAAAATCACTTTTTTATGGTAGAATGTAAAAGAATGTATGTCATTCGGAATAACAATAAAATGAGGTAAAAACATGGAAATCATGTCGCTTGCGATTGCTGTTTTTGCCGTCATCATTGGTTTAGTCATTGGATATGTCAGCATCTCAGCCAAGATGAAATCATCTCAGGAAGCTGCAGAGTTGATGCTTTTAAATGCTGAACAAGAAGCAACTAATTTACGTGGACAAGCTGAGCGTGAAGCAGATTTACTTGTTAATGAAGCTAAACGTGAAAGCAAGTCTCTTAAAAAAGAAGCACTATTGGAGGCCAAAGAAGAAGCCAGAAAATACCGTGAAGAAGTGGACGCTGAATTCAAATCAGAACGTCAAGAACTCAAACAAATCGAAAGTCGTTTGACAGAGAGAGCTACTAGCCTCGACCGCAAGGACGACAATTTGACGAGTAAAGAACAAACACTTGAACAAAAAGAACAAAGTATTTCTGATAGAGCGAAAAACCTTGATGCGCGTGAAGAGCAATTAGAGGAAGTCGAAAGACAAAAAGAAGCTGAACTAGAACGTATTGGTGCTCTGTCTCAGGCAGAAGCACGAGATATTATCTTGGCTCAGACAGAGGAAAACTTGACCAAGGAGATTGCCAGCCGCATTCGTGAAGCTGAGCAAGAGGTCAAGGAACGTTCTGATAAAATGGCCAAGGACATCTTGGTTCAAGCTATGCAACGTATCGCTGGTGAATATGTGGCGGAATCAACAAACTCAACGGTTCATCTGCCAGACGATACTATGAAGGGACGCATTATTGGTCGTGAAGGTCGTAACATTCGTACCTTTGAAAGTTTGACAGGGGTCGATGTGATTATCGACGATACACCAGAAGTGGTAACCTTGTCAGGATTTGATCCGATTCGTCGTGAAATTGCTCGTATGACCATGGAAATGTTGCTTAAGGATGGACGTATCCATCCAGCTCGTATCGAAGAGTTGGTTGAGAAAAACCGTCAAGAGATTGATAATAAGATCCGTGAATACGGTGAGGCTGCTGCCTATGAAATTGGTGCGCCAAACCTTCATCCAGACTTGATGAAAATCATGGGACGTTTGCAGTTCCGTACTTCTTATGGACAAAATGTCTTGCGCCATTCGATTGAGGTTGCTAAGTTGGCTGGTATCATGGCGAGTGAGCTTGGTGAAAATGCGGCTCTTGCCCGTCGTGCTGGTTTCCTTCACGATATCGGGAAAGCCATTGACCGCGAGGTTGAGGGTAGCCACGTTGAAATCGGTATGGAATTGGCTCGTAAGTACAAGGAACACCCAGTTGTGGTCAATACAATTGCTAGTCACCACGGCGATGTCGAAGCTGAGAGCGTGATTGCAGTTATCGTTGCTGCAGCAGATGCCTTGAGCGCAGCCCGTCCAGGTGCTCGTAGTGAGTCTCTTGAAAGCTATATCAAGCGTCTTCATGATTTGGAAGAAATTGCTAACGGCTTTGAAGGGGTACAAAATAGCTTTGCCCTTCAAGCAGGACGTGAAATCCGCATCATGGTCAATCCAGGACAAATCAAGGACGACAAAGTCACAATCTTGGCTCACAAAGTTCGTGAGAAAATTGAAAACAATCTCGATTACCCAGGAAATATCAAGGTAACCGTAATTCGTGAACTTCGTGCAGTAGATTATGCTAAATAAATAAGAAAGAGCAGTTGAAAAATTACTGCTTTTTTGTTACACTAGATAGAAAGACTGTAGAAGGATAGTTTGCGCAAATTGCTACTATCTGAAGGGAAATCTTATTTTATTTTCACAGACTGACTAAAGGAGACACAATGGCAGACCGAGGCTTACTAATCGTTTTTTCTGGTCCTTCAGGGGTTGGAAAAGGAACGGTTAGAAGAGAGATTTTTGAGAGTTCTGAAAACCAATTTCAATACTCTGTATCGATGACGACACGCGCACAACGTCCTGGAGAAGTGGACGGTGCTGACTATTTCTTCCGCACTCGCGAAGAGTTTGAAGAGCTGATTCGTCAAGGACAGATGTTGGAATACGCGGAATATGTCGGCAATTATTATGGAACTCCTCTGACCTATGTCAATGAAACCTTGGACAAGGGAATCGATGTTTTCCTTGAAATTGAAGTTCAAGGCGCTCTTCAGGTCAAGAAAAAGGTTCCAGATGCTGTCTTTATCTTCCTGACACCACCAGATTTGGATGAATTGCAAGATCGTTTGGTAGGACGTGGAACAGACAGTGCAGAAGTGATTGCCCAACGAATCGAAAAAGCCAAGGAAGAAATTGCGCTTATGCGTGAGTATGATTATGCGATTGTCAACGATCAGGTGCCCCTAGCTGCTGAGCGTGTCAAACGTGTGATCGAAGCAGAGCACTTCCGTGTGGATCGTGTCATTGGTCACTATCAGGAGATGTTACCCAAATCTCCAACTACCCGATAAAATTTAGAAAATAGGTACAAGCAAATGATGTTAAAACCCTCTATTGATACCTTGCTCGACAAGGTTCCTTCAAAATATTCACTCGTAATCTTGGAAGCAAAACGTGCCCACGAATTGGAAGCAGGTGCGCCAGCAACTCAAGGTTTCAAGTCTGAAAAATCAACTCTTCGCGCTTTAGAAGAAATCGAATCAGGAAATGTAACAATTCACCCAGACCCAGAAGGAAAACGTGAAGCAGTGCGTCGCCGTATCGAAGAAGAAAAACGCCGCAAAGAAGAAGAAGAAAAGAAAATCAAAGAGCAAATCGCTAAAGAAAAAGAAGATGGTGAAAAAATTTAAGGTTGGGGGGACTCAATCTTATTTTTTCTATTGCAAGAATATACTGACAAGGAGGAGGTGAGAAGATGGTGATAGCTAAGATTATCGTAGATGTGCCCTTGATGCAGACGGATCAGCCCTATAGTTACAGGATTCCTGAGGAATTTGAGGGAATGCTGGAAGTTGGGATGCGGGTTCATGTGCCTTTTGGTAAGGGCAATCGCCTGATTCAAGGGATTGTTCTTGGTTTGGAGTCTCAATCAGACGAAGGAGAGGCTAATCAAGATTTAAAAGATATTGCTGAGGTGCTGGATTTTTCTCCTGTTCTCACGCAAGAACAACTCTGGCTGGCTGAGGAGTTACGCAAGTCCGTCTTCTCCTACAAGATCTCCATCCTCAAGGCTATGTTACCGGGATTTCTGAACTCCAGCTATGACAAGATTCTCTATCCTCTGGCAGGTCTGAGTCATGCAGATCGAGAGCGTCTGTTTGGTTCAGAGGATTCGCTTGCCTTTTCTTCTCTAGATATAGGTAAGCAAGCTGAAATGATGCGATTAACTAGAAAAGGCCTGCTTGGTCTAGAATATCAGGCGATTGATCAAAAGAAGGTCAAGACCCAGTCTTGGTATGAGGTAGACCTTGCTCAATTAGAAAGTGTAGAGATTTCTGCACGTGCCAAGAAAAAGTTAGAATTGAGAGACTATTTACTGTCACATCCTGAAAGTGCTTCCTTGGCTAGTTTGTTAGAGTCCTACTCACGGGAGCAAGTCAACTTCTTTGTGGAACAAGGTGCTGTGACCATAGTCCAAAAGGAAGTGCAACGCTCGGCTGCTTATTTTGAAGGCATTGAGGCAAGTCGGCCTTTGGAGTTGAATCCAGAACAAAGGCAGGCGCGTGATGCGGTTGTCAGTGCAATTGGCAGTCATCAGCCTCCCTTCCTCCTTCAAGGGATTACAGGAAGTGGGAAGACCGAGGTTTACTTGCAGATTATCCAAGGGGCTTTGGATAAGGGCAAGACAGCTATTTTGCTGGTACCTGAGATTTCCTTGACTCCTCAGATGACGGAGCGTTTTATCGCTCGTTTTGGGGATAAGGTTGCCATTCTTCACTCTGGCCTGTCTAATGGTGAAAAGTATGATGAATGGCGCAAAGTGGAACGTGGCGATGCCCAAGTTGTTGTTGGTGCTAGATCGGCCATCTTTGCTCCGCTGAAGAATCTAGGTGTTATGATTATCGATGAGGAGCACGAAGCGACTTATAAGCAGGACAGCAATCCCCGTTACCATGCTAGAGAGGTTGCTATTCTAAGGTCCCAGTACAATCAAGCAGCTCTGGTACTTGGTTCAGCAACTCCTAGTCTGGAAAGCCGTGCGCGGGCTGGAAAAGGCGTCTATCAACACTTGCGTCTGACTCAACGCGCCAATCCTTTAGCTAGGATCCCTGAGGTTCAAGTGGTTGATTTTCGTGACTATATCGGACAAAACGAGACGTCAAACTTTACGCCTCCCTTGCTAGAAGCCATTCAAGACCGTCTAGCTAAAAAAGAGCAGGTGGTTCTCATGCTCAATCGCCGTGGTTATTCTAGCTTTGTCATGTGTCGGGAATGTGGGACGGTAGATACTTGTCCCAACTGTGATATTTCCCTGACCTTGCATATGGATACCAAGACCATGAATTGCCATTATTGTGGTTTTTCAAAGGACATACCTCAGGTCTGTCCTAACTGTAAGAGTCGCAGTATTCGTTATTATGGGACAGGAACTCAGAAGGCTTATGACGAGCTGGCAGAACTCTTTCCCCAGGCCCGCATTTTGCGGATGGATGTGGACACGACTCGTAAGAAAGGTAGTCACCAAGCTCTTCTTGACCAGTTTGGACGAGGAGAAGCGGATATCTTGCTAGGAACTCAGATGATTGCTAAGGGATTGGATTTTCCAAATGTGACTTTAGTCGGAGTTCTAAATGCGGATACGGCCTTGAATCTGCCTGATTTCCGTTCTTCTGAGAGAACCTTCCAGCTCTTGACTCAGGTTGCAGGCCGGGCAGGTCGTGCTGAAAAAGCTGGGCAGGTCTTGATTCAGTCTTACAATCCTCAGCACTACGCTATTCGATTTGCAAAGGATCAGGATTACGAAGGTTTTTATGCCTATGAAATGGGAATCAGACGACAACTTGGTTATCCGCCTTACTATTTCACCATTGGCATTACCATTTCTCACAAGAAAGAAGAAGAGGTGGTCAAACGTGCTTATGAAGTTATGAACATTTTGCGGTCAGGATTGTCAGAGACCAGTAACATTCTTGGGCCAACCCCCAAACCGATTGCTCGTACCCACAACCTCTATCATTACCAGATTTTAATTAAATACCGTTTAGAAGATGAGCTGGGGCTAACCCTCAACCAGGTCTTGGCCTTGACTCAAGAGCGGGAAAATAGTGAGCTCCGTCTCAGTATTGACCATGAGCCACAGCAATTTTTATAAGAAGGAGAAGATATGACAAAATTAATCTTTATGGGGACCCCCGACTTTTCAGCAACAGTCTTAAAAGGACTTTTGACAGATGACCGTTACGAAATTCTAGCCGTTGTGACCCAGCCAGACCGTGCTGTAGGACGTAAAAAAGTGATCCAAGAAACCCCAGTCAAGCAGGCTGCTAAAGAAGCGGGTCTTCCAATCTACCAACCTGAAAAATTATCTGGAAGTCCAGAGATGGAAGCTATTATGAAGCTAGGAGCAGATGGAATTGTGACTGCTGCTTTTGGGCAGTTTCTCCCAAGTAAACTCCTTGATAGCATGGACTTTGCGGTCAATGTTCACGCTTCTCTTCTTCCTAAACATCGTGGTGGAGCGCCAATCCATTATGCATTGATTCAAGGGGATAAGGAAGCTGGTGTGACCATTATGGAAATGGTTAAGGAAATGGATGCAGGAGATATGATTTCTCGTCGTAGCATTCCGATCACAGATGAGGACAATGTTGGCACCTTGTTTGAGAAATTAGCTCTTGTTGGTCGCGATTTGCTTTTGGATACTTTGCCTGCCTACATTGCTGGTGACATTAAACCTGAACCGCAGTATCCAAGTCAGGTCACTTTCTCGCCAAATATCAAGCCAGAAGAAGAAAAACTAGATTGGACTAAGACCAATCGTCAACTTTTCAATCAGATCCGTGGAATGAACCCGTGGCCTGTTGCCCATACTTTCCTTAAGGGCGACCGCTTTAAGATTTATGAAGCACTACCAGTAGAAGGTCAGGGAAATCCAGGTGAGATTCTCTCTATTGGCAAGAAAGAATTGATTGTCGCAACGGCAGAAGGGGCTCTATCCCTCAAACAAGTGCAGCCAGCTGGTAAACCTAAGATGGACATTGCTTCCTTCCTCAATGGAGTTGGACGTACATTGACTGTAGGAGAACGATTTGGTGACTAAAGTAGAAACGGCTAGAAGTTTAGCCCTAGCAGTATTAGAGGATGTTTTTATCAATCAAGCATACTCAAATATCGCCTTAAATAAGCATTTCAAGGGAAGTCAACTTTCGGCAGCAGACAAGGGCTTGGTGACCGAGCTGGTCTATGGAACGGTAGCCCGTAAACTGACTCTGGAATGGCACCTATCCCACTTTATCGAAGACAGAGACCAGTTAGATAGTTGGCTTTATGTTCTTCTTCTCATGAGTGCCTACCAACTCCGCTATTTGGACAAGATTCCAGATCATGCTGTGGTCAATGAAGCAGTAGAATTGGCCAAAGTCCGTAAAAAAGGCAGTGAAAAATTGGTCAACGCTGTCCTTCGCCGTATCTTGCGTGAAGGCTGGCCAGATATTGCTAGCATCAAGCGAAAAAACAAGCGTGATTCCGTTGCCTATTCTCTCCCAGTTTGGCTTGTGTCTAAACTTAAGGAAGAATACGGCGAAGAGCGAGCGCAAGCTATTTTTGAAAGTCTTTTGGTGCGCAATAAGGCCAGCATCCGCGTGACTGATTTAAGTCGAAAAGAAGAAATCCAAGTCTTGTTGGAGGCCAGTGATTCATCCTTGTCTCCCTCTGGTCTTGTGAAGGAGCAAGGCCACTTTGCGGGATATGACCTATTTTCAGAGGGAGCCATTACCATCCAAGACGAGTCCAGTCAGCTTGTTGCTCCGACGCTTGATTTACAAGGTGATGAGCAGGTTCTAGATGCTTGTGCAGCTCCAGGTGGAAAAACAGCTCATATAGCCTCTTATCTCACGACAGGTCAGGTAATTGCTCTGGATTTATATGACCACAAGTTGGACTTAATCCAAGAAAATGCCCAACGTCTAGGGGTTGCAGAACGAGTTCAAACGAAAAAATTGGATGCCAGAAAGGTGCATGAGTTTTTTGGTCAGAATTCATTTGATAAGATTTTGGTGGATGCTCCTTGTTCAGGAATCGGTCTTCTGCGTCGCAAACCAGATATCAAATACAACAAAGAAACGGCAGATTTCGCGTCCTTACAGGAAATTCAGCTAGAAATATTAGGTAGTGTTTGTCAAACACTACGCAAAGGTGGTATAATAACTTATAGTACCTGTACTATTGTCTCAGAGGAGAACTTTCAAGTCGTTCAGGCATTTTTAGAAAGTCATCCCGACTTTGAGCAGGTAAAACTAGAACATGAATGTAAGGATATCGTGAAAGATGGTTGTATTCTCATTACACCTGAATTGTATGGAAGTGATGGATTCTTCATCAGTCAATTTCGTAAGATATCGGATTAGGAAGGAACTAACACATGGAAATTTCATTATTAACAGATGTTGGTCAGAAACGAACAAATAACCAAGACTATGTCAACCACTATGTCAATAGAGCTGGACGTACCATGATTATCCTAGCTGATGGTATGGGAGGTCATCGCGCAGGGAATATCGCTAGTGAGATGGCGGTAACAGACCTAGGTGTAGCTTGGGTAGATACTCAAATCGATACAGTTAATGAAGTACGTGAATGGTTTGCTAACAACCTTGAGATTGAAAATCAAAGGATTAACCAATTGGGACAAAATGAAGCCTATAAAGGAATGGGAACAACCCTTGAGGCTGTAGCCATTATTGATAATCAGGCTATCTATGCCCACATTGGGGATTCTCGTATCGGTTTGATTCGTGGAGAAGAATACCACCAGTTAACGAGCGACCATTCTTTGGTCAATGAATTGCTTAAGGCAGGTCAATTGACCCCTGAAGAAGCTGCTAGCCATCCACAGAAAAATATTATTACCCAGTCAATCGGTCAAAAAGACGAAATTCAGCCTGATTTTGGAATGATTACCCTTGAGCCTGGGGACTATCTCTTACTCAATAGTGATGGCTTGACAAATATGATTTCAGGCAGTGAGATTTCTGATATTGTAACCAGCGATATTTCTTTGGCAGATAAAACAGCGACGCTCGTGCGTTTTGCTAACAATGCAGGTGGTTTAGACAACATCACAGTTGCCCTTATTGCTGTTAATGAGGAGGCAACAGAATGATCCAAATCGGCAAGATTTTTGCCGGGCGGTATCGGATTATCAAACAAATTGGTCGAGGAGGCATGGCAGATGTCTATTTGGCCAAGGATTTGATTTTGGACGGTGAAGAAGTGGCAGTGAAGGTCCTGAGGACCAACTACCAAACAGATCCTATTGCAGTGGCTCGTTTTCAGCGGGAAGCGAGAGCCATGGCAGATCTGGACCATCCTCATATCGTTCGGATTACAGATATCGGTGAAGAAGAGGGACAACAGTATCTCGCAATGGAATATGTTGCTGGATTAGACCTCAAACGCTATATCAAGGAACATCACCCTCTTTCAAATGAAGAAGCGATTCGAATCATGGGACAAATCCTCTTGGCTATGCGCTTAGCCCATACTCGAGGAATTGTTCACAGGGATTTGAAACCGCAAAATATCCTTTTGACTCCAGATGGGACTGCCAAAGTTACAGACTTTGGGATCGCAGTAGCCTTTGCAGAGACGAGTCTGACTCAGACCAACTCTATGCTGGGCTCGGTTCATTACTTGTCACCAGAGCAGGCGCGTGGTTCTAAAGCGACTGTACAGAGTGATATCTATGCCATGGGGATCATCTTTTATGAGATGTTGACAGGACATATCCCTTACGATGGGGATAGTGCAGTGACCATCGCCCTCCAGCATTTCCAGAAACCATTGCCATCGGTTATAGCTGAGAATCCATCTGTGCCTCAGGCTTTAGAGAATGTTGTCATCAAGGCAACTGCCAAGAAATTGACAGATCGTTATCAGTCAGTTGCAGAGATGTATGTGGACTTGTCTAGTAGTTTGTCTTATAATCGTCGCAATGAGCCTAAATTGGTGTTTAATGATACCACTAAGGCTGACACCAAGACTCTTCCTAAAGTTCCACAAAGTACTCTGACTTCTATTCCTAAAACTCCGGTACAAGAGGGAAGACCTCAACCTAAGCCCCAACCTCATCAGACAGAAAAAACAGTACCTAGTTCAAAGCCAACCAAACGCCATCGCATGAAAGCACGTTATCCAATTTTATTTGCGACCTTCTTGTTGGTTGTGGCATCCTTGGTATGGATTTTATATAGAACGCCCGCTACCATTGCTATTCCAAAGGTGGCAGGTCAGACGGTTGCTGAGGCTAAAGAAGCCCTTAAGAAAGCCAATTTTGAGGTTGGTGAAGAAAAATCAGAGGCTAGTGATAAGATTGAAGAAGGTCGGGTTATTCGGACCGATCCTGACGCTGGTACGACACGCAAAGAAGGAACAAAAATTAATTTGATTGTGTCTTCTGGTCAGCAGTCTTTCCAACTCGGAAATTATCTCGGAAGAAAGTCCAGTGATGTAGTGGCAGAATTGAAGGGCAAGAAGGTTCCAGAAAATCTAATTAAGATTGAGGAAGAAGAATCCAACGAAATCGAAGCCGGTACAATCATGAAACAAAGTTTACCGGAGGGAACAACCTATGATCTTAGCAAGGCAACTCAAATAGTTTTGACAGTCGCTAAGAAGGTAAATTCTATTTCAATGCCAAGCTATATTGGTTCTAGTCGAGAATTTGCAGTCAATAATCTTACAGAGATATATGACATTAAAAAAGCTAATATCGAAGTTGTAGAAGTGTCTAAAGCTCCTGAAGGAACTGCTGAGGGGACTGTTGTAGAGCAAAGTCCAAAAGCAGGAGAAAAAGTAGACTTGAGCACTACTCGTGTTAAAATTTCTATTTATAAACCCAAAACACCACCATCAAGTTCCTCTTCAACGTCAGTTCAACGTGGTAACAAAGGTTCACCTACTACTCCAAATCAAGGGAATCAACAAGGTGGCCAGCAAGGGAATCAACAAGGAACGGTTCCTACTCCGAGTCAACCAAATAGTGAAGGAAACCACGAAAATTCTCGTGATTAAACGAATCTTTGTCATGATTTCATGGCAAAGATTTTTTTTGACTCCAGATTTGTGATAGAATAGAGGGAGTTGATAAAAGGAGGGACGCATGGAAGAATCAAGAGAATTAAATGCCGTCATCGATGTGATTATGTTAGCTGGAACCATTCTTCTCAAAAGTGGTTCAGAGATTCATCGTGTAGAAGATACCATGATTCGTATTGCGCATTCGCAGGGAATTTTGGATTGCAATGTTCTTGCCATGCCTGCTGCTATCTTTTTCTCCATTGAAAATACCAATATTTCGCGAATGAAACGCGTGACTTCCTCTTCTTATAACATTGAAAAAGTCTGCGATGTGAATCAGATTTCTCGTCAGTTAGTAGGGGGGCAGATTGATTTAGAGACAGCCTTCAAGCAATTGAAGGCCTTGCAAGCCCAACCTCTTCCCTATACTAAGTTGCAGGTAACTCTGGCTGCGACCTTTAGCGCCCCTTTCTTTTCGATTATGTTTAGTGGAAATATCTACGACGCACTTGGGGCAGGAGTGGCTACCTTGTTTGGTTTTGCCTTTTCCCTCTATGTGGAGAAGTTTATCCGAATTCCCTTTGTGACGGCCTTTGCTGGAGCTTTTGTATTTGGGATGATTGCCCAGTTTTGGGCTCGCTACACAGGTTTTCCTTCAACGGCAGATTTGATTATAGCTGGTGCGGTCATGCCGTTTGTACCAGGGATTGCCTTGACCAATGCGGTTCGTGATATTATGACCAACCACATAAACTCTGGTATGAGTAAGATGTTTGAATCTCTACTCATTACCCTTGCTTTAGGGGCAGGAACTTCTGTCGCCTTGGTATTGATGAATTAATATGACACTAACAACCTTTTTATTCCAAGCAGTAGCAAGTCTTCTTGCTATTATCACTTTTTTAATCGTACTCAATGTTCAACGTTCTATGCTCTTACCAGGAGGAATTTTGGGCATGGCTGTCTGGCTGATTTATCTCTTGCTCAAGGAACCGACCAATGTTATTGTGGCTACTTTTATTGCAGCCATTATCGGTTCTTGTGTCAGCCAGATTTTAAGTATTCTTTATAAGACTCCTGCTGTGGTCTTTATCTTGGCCATCTTGGCACCTCTGGTTCCGGGTTATCTCTCCTATCGGACAACTGCCTTTTTTGTGACGGGAGATTACAGTCATGCCATTGCTAGTGCAACCTTGGTTGTTATGTTGGCTTTGGTGATTTCCATTGGAATGGCTAGCGGAACAGTGATTCTCAGACTTTATTCTCACTTACGAAAATAGCATAATGGTTAGAATAATAAGCGACTTGATTTGGTGAATCAAGTCTTTTTTCTCTCTTTTACTGCTATTTGTGATAAAATAGTATAGAACGATTTTTTACATGAATGATAAAACAGAGGTAAATATGACAATCGGTATTGATAAGATTGGTTTTGCGACCAGTCAATATGTCTTGAAATTACAAGACTTAGCAGAAGCGAGGGGAATTGACCCTGAAAAATTAAGTAAAGGACTCTTACTCAAGGAATTGAGTATTGCGCCTCTAACTGAGGATATCGTGACCTTGGCAGCCAGTGCAAGTGATTCTATTTTAACTGAGCAAGAAAGATCAGAAATTGATATGGTCATTGTGGCTACTGAGTCAGGAATTGACCAGAGTAAAGCTGCGGCCGTCTTTGTGCATGGTTTGCTGGGCATCCAGCCCTTTGCTCGTAGTTTCGAGATTAAAGAAGCCTGCTATGGAGCGACAGCGGCCCTTCATTATGCCAAATTGCATGTGGAAAATTCTCCAGAGTCCAAGGTTTTGGTCATTGCCAGTGATATTGCCAAGTACGGTATTGAAACTCCAGGAGAACCAACTCAGGGTGCTGGCAGTGTGGCCATGTTAATTACACAAAATCCACGCATTATGGCCTTTAATAATGACAATGTGGCTCAGACTCGTGACATCATGGATTTCTGGCGTCCAAATTACTCAACAACCCCTTATGTAAATGGTGTTTATTCTACCCAACAATACTTGGATAGTTTGAAAACGACTTGGCTTGAATACCAAAAACGCTACCAGCTTACCTTAGATGATTTTGCGGCTGTTTGTTTCCACTTGCCCTATCCTAAATTAGCACTAAAAGGCTTGAAAAAAATCATGGATAAGAGCCTGCCTCAAGAGAAAAAAGACCTCTTGCAAAAGCATTTTGACCAGTCTATTCTATACAGTCAAAAGGTGGGGAATATCTACACAGGTTCACTTTTCCTTGGACTCTTGTCTCTCTTGGAAAATACAGATAGCTTGAAGGCTGGCGATAAAATCGCCCTTTATAGTTACGGAAGTGGTGCCGTGGCTGAGTTCTTTAGTGGCGAATTGGTTGAAGGATATGAAGCTTATCTGGATAAAGACCGTTTGAACAAGCTCAACCAACGAACTGCCCTGTCTGTTGCTGACTATGAAAAAGTCTTCTTTGAGGAAGTAGACTTAGATGAAACAAATTCTGCCCAGTTTGCTGGCTATGAAAATCAAGATTTTGCCTTGGTTGAAATTGTTGACCACCAACGCCGTTATAGCAAGGTTGAAAAATAATGAAGATAAGTTGGAATGGATTTTCTAAAAAATCATACCAAGAGCGCCTCGAGCTGTTAAAAGCTCAGGCGCTCCTTAGTCCTGAGAGACAAGCGAGTCTGGAGCAGGATGAACAGATTAGTGTGACTGTGGCAGACCAGCTGAGTGAGAATTTGGTGGGAACTTTTTCTCTGCCTTATTCACTGGTCCCAGAGGTCCTCGTTAACGGTCAGGAATACACAGTTCCCTATGTGACAGAAGAACCGTCCGTGGTTGCTGCGGCCAGCTATGCAAGTAAAATCATCAAGCGTGCAGGTGGCTTTACTGCTCAAGTCCATGAGCGTCAGATGATTGGGCAGGTAGCTCTTTATCAAGTTGCTAATCCTGAACAAGCGCAAGAGAAAATTGCCAGCAAGAAAGCCGAACTCTTGGAACTTGCCAATCAAGCCTATCCTTCTATCGTTAAACGTGGAGGTGGGGCGCGTGATTTGCATGTCGAGCAGATAAAAGGCGAAACAGACTTTCTCGTTGTTTATCTCCATGTCGATACCCAAGAAGCCATGGGTGCTAATATGCTCAACACTATGCTGGAAGCCTTGAAACCAGTCTTAGAAGAACTGAGTCAGGGACAGAGTCTCATGGGGATTTTATCAAACTACGCGACGGATTCTTTGGTGACGGCAAGCTGTCGCATCGCCTTTCGCTACTTGAGTCGCCAAAAGGATCAAGGACGAGAAATTGCGGAGAAAATTGCGTTGGCTAGTCAGTTTGCGCAGGCTGATCCTTACCGAGCTGCTACTCACAATAAAGGGATTTTTAATGGTATTGATGCCATTTTAATTGCAACTGGTAATGACTGGCGTGCCATCGAATCCGGGGCCCATGCCTTTGCCAGTCGAGATGGACATTACCAAAGTCTTAGTCAATGGACGCTGGACCTTGAAAGAGAAGAATTGGTGGGCCAGATGACCCTGCCCATGCCTGTAGCGACCAAGGGTGGCTCTATCGGCCTTAACCCTCGTGTAGCCCTCAGTCACGAACTACTGGGAAATCCTTCTGCCAAAGAATTAGCCCAGATTATCGTGTCTATCGGGCTTGCACAAAACTTTGCGGCTCTCAAAGCCTTGGTGAGCACAGGAATTCAGCAAGGTCACATGAAATTGCAAGCCAAATCCCTGGCTCTCCTAGCAGGTGCCAGTGAATCTGAGGTTGCTCCCCTAGTCGAGCAACTTATCGCAGATAAAACCTTTAACCTAGAGACAGCCCAGCTCTACCTAGAAAATTTAAGATCATAAAAAAACTCAGACGAATTCGGTCTGAGTTTTCTTGTGCTTATACTCAATGAAAATCAAAGAGCAAACTAGGAAGCTAGCAGCAGGCTGCTCAAAACACTGTTTTGAGGTGGCAGATGGAAGCTGACGTGGTTTGAAGAGATTTTCGAAGAGTATTAAATACTTTTTCCTGGTAATAGGGTGACTGGTAAGAAGTAACCGGTTGTTGCGACTTCCTTGCCTTCAATCTTCTGTAAGAGAAGATCAACAGTAAGGCAGGCAATCTCTTCCAAAGGTTGCTTCACAGTCGTCAAATGAGGGTAGTAATTCTCGATAAAATAGGTCCCATCATAGCCGATGACTTTGAGCTCTTCCGGGACAGAAATGCCCAGTTCTTGAGCAATTTTAATGACCAGAATAGCTGTCAAATCATCCGAAGCAAAAATGGCATCTGGTTTTTGTCGGGTCAAGATATTCTTGATTTCCATTTCTTTTCTGACAGGAGAAAAGTCACTGGAAACATTGATAATAGGAGCTTTGGGGAGTACGGATGCAAAACCAGCGTGGCGTAGTCCGGTTGGCGAGTTAGAATTGTCATTCCCTGTAATCATGATGATAGACTGGGCGCCTGTCTTGACCAAGGTCTGGGCAGCAAGAACCCCACCAGCATAGTTGTCAGAGGAAACGACAGGAATGTCAGGTGATAGGTTTCGGTCAAAGGAAATAATTGGTGCCGTCACGCGATTGTAGTCTTCGATTCCCAAGTTGTGACTACCCGAAATGATGCCGTCCACCTGATTGGCTTCCAACATTTCGATGTATTCACGTTCCTTCTCAGAATCGTGCTCACTGTTGCAGATGATGGTCTTATAACCATTCTTGAAGAGTTGGTGTTCCAGCTTATCAATCAATTCTGCATAGAAAACGTTAGAAATATTGGGGAAAATCAAGCCGATTAACTTAGCTGATTTTCCTTGCAGACTACGAGCTAGGTTGTTGGGTTTGTAGCCCAATTCTCGCATGGCTTCATTTACCTTTTGAATGGTTTTCTCAGAGAGATAGCCTTTTTTATTGATAACCCGAGAAACGGTAGTAGGGCTGACACCTGCAAGTTTTGCGACATCAGTTAGTTTTGCGACCATAATCTAATTCATAGTAAGTTCCAGTTGGGTTTCCAGATTTGATGAGGATACCATTTTGGTCTGCATGTGGGAAGACACGACCAGAAAATACTTTTTCTCCTTTATTGATGAAAATTTCAAAGACAGAGTTATCGATGAAGATTGTAGCAGTAGTAGCCTGATTATCGATAGGGCAAGAACGAGTTGTCCCAAATTCTTGGGCGTACTGTTCACCAGCCTGGCTACGATCCACTGTTACTTGACCATTTACAAGGTCAAAGTTGATTGAAAGTCCCTTGCCTTCTTTGTCAGCAAGTAAGACAATCTCACTTTGGCTATTGGCTTCCAAGTTGAGATCAAGTTCATAGGTGTTCTTTGTTTGAGCACGGTTTGAGAAGGCTTCTTCAGACACACGAAGGTCCTTGATAGCTGCGACTGGGTATTGGTAGAGTTTACCGTCTTTGATAGTGAGTTCTTTGACCAAAGAGAAGGTTCCTTGGTGGTCAAAACGGTCAGATGGGTAAGAAACATCTGGCAATCCAAGCCAGCTAACTGCTAGAGCACGTCCATCAGGAGCGTTGAAGGCTTGAGTTGCATAGGCTTCAAAACCATAATCCATGTTTTGAAGTTGAGATACATCTACCATTTTAGCATTTTCAGGGTCAAAGGAAGCCCCAATCTTATACATATTTGGAAAGATATTATCGTAGTCTAGAACTTTCTTATCCAATCCTTGTGGGCAGTAGAGAAGGACAGGTTGTTCCCCTACAAAGACCAGATTTGGACATTCCATCATGTAGGCAGTACGGTCGTTAGCAAAGTCAAGGTTGCCAACGGCTTGCCAGTTTGTATAGTCGTTGTCTACAGCCTTGTAGAGACGGACGAAGCCTTTTTTATCCAAGTCCTGTCCACCGACGATGGCATAATATTGACCTTTAAAGTTAAAAATTTGTGGATCGCGGAAGTGGTCTGTAGAGTCTGCTGGCTGTTCAATCAAGATCTTATCAATCTTTGTAATCTTGCCATCCTTATCCATCAAAGCTCCAATCTGGTAAGGGTGACGGATCCAGTTTTCATCACGGACATTTCCTGTATAAAATAGGAACAAGTTATCGCCAAACTGCATGGCAGAACCAGAGTAAGCACCGTGGCTATCTAATGGAGTATCTGGTAAAACTTTGATTCCAGTTTCTTTAAAGTGAATCAAATCATCACTTTCTAGCTGTGCCCAAGATTTCAAACCGTGGGCTGCACCAAAAGGAAAATTCTGGTAAAAGAGGATCCACTTGCCATCAAAGTAAGAAAAGCCATTTGGGTCGTTGAGAAGTCCTGTTTTTGGCTCAACATGGTAATGAGTATGCCATGGAGATTGTGCCATATTTTCCTTTATATGTTGAATTTCTTCTTGCGTCCAATCTTGATAAAGTCTGTAACGACGCTCGGTTGTCCATTCCATTCATTCATTCCTCCGAAAATCTTATCACTTCTAATAGTAACCGTTTTCGATTAAAAATGCAAGCCTTTTATGTTAAAAAAGAGAAAAAACTGTCAAACGTTTGTCATAAAATAAATGCAGGGAATCAATCAAATTTTCAGGAAAATATGAAAGATAATGAAACGAAACCCTTTTAACTAAGATTTTAAACTTATTTTTTAAGGAATATCTGATAAAACAGTCAAAACCAATCAAACTAAAGTATGCCTATTAAGTGGATAGAATATTTTTTCTGCAAAACGCTTGACATATTTCTAAAACATGATAAAATAAAAGTCGTAGGGCGGATAAAATCGCTTTCAAACAAGAACAAAATTTTATATAAGGAGATTTTTGCAAATGAACAATCAGGAAATTGCAAAAAAAGTCATCGATGCCTTGGGTGGACGTGAAAATGTCAACAGTGTAGCTCACTGTGCGACTCGTCTTCGTGTCATGGTCAAAGATGAAGGAAAAATCAATAAAGAAGTGATTGAGAACTTGGAAAAAGTTCAAGGTGCTTTCTTTAACTCAGGTCAATACCAAATCATCTTTGGTACTGGTACAGTAAACAAAATGTACGATGAAGTTGTTGCACTTGGTTTACCAACATCATCTAAAGATGACATGAAAGCAGAAGCTGCGAAACAAGGGAACTGGTTCCAACGTGCTATCCGTACTTTCGGTGACGTTTTCGTTCCAATCATCCCAGTTATCGTAGCGACAGGTCTCTTCATGGGTGTGCGTGGTCTTTTCAATGCTCTTGAAATGCCACTTCCAGGAGACTTTGCAACTTACACACAAATCTTGACAGATACAGCCTTCATCATCTTGCCAGGTTTGGTTGTGTGGTCAACCTTCCGTGTATTCGGTGGAAATCCTGCCGTTGGTATCGTTCTTGGTATGATGCTTGTTTCTGGCTCACTTCCAAACGCTTGGGTAGTCGCTTCAGGTGGTGAAGTAACGGCTATGAACTTCTTTGGTTTCATCCCTGTTGTTGGTTTGCAAGGTTCCGTTCTTCCAGCCTTCATCATCGGGGTTGTCGGAGCAAAATTTGAAAAAGCTGTCCGCAAGGTCGTTCCAGATGTCATTGACCTCTTGGTAACACCATTTGTGACACTTTTGGTCATGTCTATCCTTGGACTCTTTGTCATCGGACCAGTCTTCCACATTGTTGAAAACTATATCCTTATTGGTACAAAAGCAATTCTTGGCTTGCCACTTGGTCTTGGTGGTTTCTTGATTGGTGGGGTTCACCAATTGATCGTCGTGTCAGGTGTGCACCACATCTTCAACTTGCTTGAAGTGCAATTGCTTGCTGCTGACCATGCTAACCCATTCAACGCTATCATCACTGCGGCTATGACAGCTCAAGGTGCTGCGACTGTTGCGGTTGGTGTTAAAACTAAAAATCCAAAACTGAAAACACTTGCTTTCCCAGCTGCTCTTTCTGCCTTCCTCGGTATTACAGAGCCTGCTATCTTCGGGGTGAACTTGCGCTTCCGTAAACCATTCTTCCTCTCATTGATTGCTGGTGCAATCGGTGGTGGATTGGCTTCTATCCTTGGACTTGCTGGTAATGGTAGTGGTATCACCATCATCCCTGGTACAATGCTTTATGTTGGTAACGGACAACTTGCCCAATACCTTCTTATGGTAGCTGTATCATTTGCACTTGGTTTTGCTCTTACTTACATGTTTGGTTATGAGGATGAAAAAGAAGTTGCTACTGAAGTAGAGACAGAACGTTTGGTCCAAGAAGAAACAACTGGTAACATTCCAGCAGCTCTTCAAAATGAAACACTTGTAACTCCTATCGTTGGTGATGTTGTCGCTCTTGCTGATGTCAATGACCCAGTCTTCTCAAGTGGAGCTATGGGACAAGGTATCGCTGTGAAACCAAGCCAAGGTGTGGTATATGCACCAGCTGATGCTGAAGTTTCAATCGCCTTTGCAACAGGTCACGCCTTTGGTTTGAAAACAACTAATGGTGCTGAAGTCTTGATCCACGTTGGTATCGACACTGTAACTATGAACGGTGAAGGTTTTGAAGCAAAAGTTGCTCAAGGTGACAAGGTTAAAGCAGGAGATGTTCTTGGAACATTTGACTCAAACAAAATCGCTGCAGCTGGACTTGATGATACAACAATGGTTATCGTTACAAACACAGCTGACTTCTCTTCAGTAGCTCCAGTCGCAACAGGTTCAGTTGCGAAGGGGGATGCTGTGATCGAAGTGAAAATCTAATCAATCCTCTCTAATGCGAAAACGAACAAATGACATGTTTGTTCGTTTTTGCTTGAATGGTAAGATTTACAGAGGAAAATCTAAAAAATAGAGAAATTTAGACTTTCGAAATATGCTATAATAAAGAAAATAAAAACAAGAGGTTTATCATGACAAAATTATATGGAAGCTTGGAAGCGGGCGGTACAAAGTTTGTCTGTGCTGTCGGTGATGAAAACTTTAACGTTGTAGAAAAAACACAATTTCCAACAACAACTCCAATCGAAACAATCGATAAAACCATTGAGTTCTTCTCAAAATTCGACAACCTTGCTGGTCTTGCAGTTGGTTCATTTGGTCCGATTGATATTGATAAAAACTCAAAAACTTATGGCTTTATCACAACGACTCCAAAACCAAACTGGGCAAATGTGGACTTGCTTGGTGCCCTTCGTCGCGCCCTCAACGTGCCAATGTACTTCACTACAGACGTAAACAGCTCTGCCTATGGTGAAGTGGTTGCCCGTAACAATGCTGGTGGTCGTATCGAAAACTTGGTTTACTACACAATCGGTACAGGTATCGGTGCAGGTGTCATCCAACGTGGTGAGTTTATCGGCGGTGTGGGTCACCCTGAGATGGGTCACTACTATGTTGCTAGACACCCAATGGATATTGAAAAAGAATTCAACGGTGTTTGTCCTTTCCATAAGGGATGTCTGGAAGGCTATGCAGCTGGTCCAAGTTTGGAAGCTCGTACAGGTGTTCGTGGGGAAAACATTGAACTCAACAACCCTGTTTGGGATGTCCAAGCCTACTATATCGCTCAAGCTGCGGTCAATGCGACAGTGACTTTCCGCCCAGACGTGATTGTCTTTGGTGGAGGGGTTATGGCTCAACAACACATGCTGGACCGTGTCCGTGAGAAATTTACATCTCTTCTAAATGGTTACCTACCAGTACCTGATGTGCGTGACTACATCGTGACGCCAGCAGTCGCAGGAAATGGTTCTGCCACACTTGGGAACTTTGTCCTTGCAAAAGAAGTTTCAAAATAAAGCACAAAATTCGCTTGGGAAACCAAACGGATTTTTGTTTGAAGACAATGTTTTTTGAGCCTTTCCTTAAGTGATTACGGACGGTAGCGACTTTCTTCGAAATTCCATACCTAAACTTTGAGCCTAATGTCTCAAAGTTTCCGAACACCTGAAACCATTAGATTTCAGGTGTTTCTATCACGGCGGAAAGGCTAGGTAAGTCCTCGCTTCACTATCGAAAAATAGGCATGATTTCCATACCAAAGTATATTTAGTATCAAGCTATAGTCAATCTACGCTCTAAAAATCCGCTTGGGAAACCAAACGGATTTTTTACGTGTCAAAGCATTTGCCAGAAGAAGTCGATAATATAGGTCAGACCGTAGGTATAAACCACGAGGGTAAAGGGCTTGGTCAGAATGATGATGGTCATATAGCGCTTGAAGCTCATCTTGGTCAGGGCAGCCAGCATACAGAGAAAGTCAGCTGGACTAATGGGCCAAATCATCATAAAGATAAAGAAACGGTCAAAACGATTGCCCTTATCCAACCAGCCGATATACTTGTCATAGGTGCGCTTGCTGACGACAGACTGGACAAAGGCAGCCCCATAGAGGCGCACCAGATAAAAGATAATGGCACAGCCAATCACGATGCCAATATAGTTGTAGATCGTACCGATGATGTGGCCGTAGATAAAGACACCAGCCACCGAGGTCAAGGCCCCAGGAATGATAGGGACGACAGTCTGTAAAATCTGTAAAAAGATAAAGAGAGGTGGCCCCCAGATACCTGCCTGCTGGATAAAGGCAGAGAGGGTTTCCTTGGATTGTAAAATCCCAGCCTGATAAGCCCAAATACAGAAAATCAAACTCCCAACCCCACCGACAATCGATGAGATATTGATAACTTGCTGTAAAAGGGGAGAAACAGCTTTCATTTGTTTATCCTGTGACATGTAAACTCCTCATAGATAGTATAACTCTACTATACCATATTTTGGAGGAGAAAGGGGGAATGATTGCTTTTGTGATGGGAATAGTGATGGATTTTGAGCCTAAACATGCTATAATAGACCTAGTATAAAATTTGGAAATTTCAGGATATGAATAGTTCAAATGAAGTGTAAGGAAGGTTTGCGATGGCAAGACGAAAAGATTTTTCTGAATTAACAAGAGTACAAATCCCAGCAGCTCTGCATTTGATGCGTATGGGCTATACCTATCTTCCTCGCAATGGGAAGGAAATTGAAGAAAGAGATCCAGATACCAATATTCTTGTATCTGTTTTTAAGGAGCAATTTTTAACATTTAATAACTATTTAACAGATGAAGATTTTGAGAGAGAATTGGCCAATATCAAGCTGGAACTGGATCAAAATGATTTAGGACGATCTTTCTTTAAAAGGATACAGGGACAAGAAGGTGCTGTTTATATCGATTGGGAAAATCCTGAAGCCAATACCTTCCATCTGGCGCTTGAAGTCACTTGTCAAAATGGACAAGATGAATTTCGTCCGGATATAGTTGTGTTTATCAATGGACTTCCTCTTTCTTATATCGAAGTTAAACAACCCAATGCTATCCGTGATGGAAAGACAGGGATTCAGTCAGAACAGGACAGAACCAGATACCGTTTTGAAAATCGTAAGTTCCGTCGTTTTAACAATATTACCCAGTTGATAGCTCTATCAGATAATTTACCTTATATCAGTGGCCAAGGTCAACAAAAACAGGGTTCTTACTACGGTTCAAATGCCTATTCAAAAACAAAATTTAATGCTTTCAAGGAAGAAAGAGAAGTAGATTTTCTGAATTCAATTGTACCTTTAACAGATGAACAAATTGATTTCGTACTTGAGGATGTGAAGCGTTTTGCTCTCAAATCTCAACCAGAATTTACAACAAACTTACAGCCCGACACTCCCTGTAATACTTTCCTATCATCTTTGTATCAAAAAGAACGCTTGCTTTTCATGCTTCGTTTTGGGCTAGTCTATGTAGAGGAAGAAAGTAAGGAAGGTCAGATGCAATTGCAGAAGCATGTTATGCGCTATCCGCAATACTTTGCTACAAGAGCTATCGAAGAAACCATTGCAAAAGGTGTCAAAAAAGGTGTTATCTGGCATACACAGGGCTCAGGTAAGACTGCCCTGGCTTTCTTCAATATCCGCTATCTGACCAATTATTTTTCAAAACAGGGGATTGTTCCGCAGTTTTACTTTGTCGTTGATCGCTTGGATTTGGCAGACCAAGCCTTTAAGGAATTTACCAAAAGAGGTCTAAAAGTTAAGCGCATCAACAATCCTCGAGAACTCAATCAAAAACAAGATGGTTATGATGTCGCTGTTGTCAATATTCAGAAGTTCAAAGATGATTCAGACCTGACCGACCGCTCTGGCTATGATCTCAATCGTCAAAATATCTATTTTATCGATGAAGCCCACCGCTCTTATAACGAACTAGGTTCCTACCTGCCAAATCTCTATCAGGCAGATATCAATGCGATCAAGATTGCCTTGACTGGGACACCCTTGATTACCTACAAGAAAGATGGTAAGACAAAGGAAAACCATGCGACTACACGTGATATTTTTGGGGATTATATCCATAAATACTACTACAACCAGTCTATAGATGATGGTTTTACCTTGCGTTTGATGCGAGAAGATATCGAGACGTCCTATAAAGATAATCTCAGGGCAATTAATGAAGAAATCCAACGTGGTGATTTATCCAAAGAAGATATCTTTGCTCATCCGCACTATGTGGAACCTATGCTTGATTTTATTCTGGAGGACTTTAACCGTGCGCGTGATCTGGTTTTTGATGATCAGACTATTGGTGGTATGATTGTCTGTGATTCGTCTAAGCAGGCGCGTGAGCTTGAAAAGCAGTTAGAAGAACGACGAAAGGCTGGAACAACCAACTTGACCTCTGCTCTCATCCTCCATGATGAGGGAGACAAGGAAGAGAAAAAGGAAAAGGTGGATGCCTATAAGGAAGGCAAGATTGACCTCATTATCGTCTATTCGATGCTCTTGACAGGTTTTGATGCGCCTCGCCTCAAGCGTCTCTATCTAGGTCGCAAGATTAAGGCTCATAACCTTCTCCAGACTTTGACTCGTGTGAATCGTCCTTACAAGGACTATCTCTTTGGCTATGTAGTTGATTTTGCGGATATTTCTAAAGAATTTGATAAGACTAATCGTGCATATTTGGAAGAACTCAATCAAGAGTATGATACAACCCTGACTGGGGAAAATGGAGAGGATGTGTTTGGCTCGCTCTTTGTGCCCGCGGAGGAAATTTCTCAGGAACTAAGCAAGACAGAGCGCATCCTCATGGACTATCCAACCTCTAATCTAGAGTTCTTTTCTCAATCAATTGATGATATCAAGGATAGAAAGCAACTAAATGAACTACGAAAAGCCTTAGAATCGGTTAAGCAGTACTATAATATCGCCCGCTTACTTGGTCATGACCATTTGCTCAAACAGATTGATATTACTCAGATTGCAACTCTGCTCAATGTCATCTCAAGACGTTTACTGACCTTGTCACTGATAGATAAGCCAGATGACTTTTCCAGTCGTATTCTTTTAAATCTTGCCATGTCTGAGACCAGTTTTAGTTTTGTCAAGATTGCGGAGGAAGAACTCCGTCTAGCAGCCAATGACCTAGAAGATTTGAAGCGTCGAGTTGCTGGAGGCATCATAAAACAGCGTGATGAGAAAGATCCTGAGTGGGTCTCTCTCTACGAAGAATTCCAGCGCATCATGAAAAAACATCTGATTCATGGGCAAGAAGGCTACACTATGGAAAACATCAAAGAAATTCAAAAAGAGTACGAAGAGCTCTTTAAGTCAGTGGAAGATTATCATACTCATATGAGACGTTTGACGATGAATTTTGGCGGAGATGAAATGGCGGCGCGTTCCTATAAACACGTGACCAACTCGACTATGGTAAGCGAGTACCCAGCAGTTTATCATGTCATTAAAGATTCTAAAGTTACTCTGGATCACAAAATCGGTCAAAATCGAGGAGTTCTCGATAACGAGGACTTCTTCAAAAAAATGATTCGAGAAGTCGCTCGAATTGCAATGAAAACCAACCAATCTGCAAGTAGTTTGACAAGACAGGTTTTTAACGATATCGTAGAGTCGCTATTTGAAGGATATGAAGAGGAATACCAACACTAATGAATGAAACATACAAAGTCCAAGTCCAAGACTTGGTAGATGATTTGAAAGCAGTCTTTACCCATGCGGGCCTAGGAGGGGAAGCGGGTGAGTACAAACTCCTCACCCAGTCCTTCCTCTACAAGTTTTTAAATGATAAGTTTTTATATCAAGCCAAGGTGCTGGATGAATCCAACACTTATGAAAACTTGTTGGCAATGAGTGAAGATGACTATGACTGGCTCTTGGAGGATATCGGTACAAGTACGGCTTGGCTCAAGCCAGACCAGTTGATCGAAACGCTTCACCGTCAGCAAAATGAAGCGACTTTCTACGAGAGTTTTGAAAATACTCTTAATCAGATAGCTATTGATAATAACGATATTTTCTCTGTTCATACTGATGGAGATACGGCTATTCGTCTATTTGATGAGCGTCTGATTACCGACACAATATCAGATAGCAGTAAGCGTAACGAAGTGGCAAAAGCCATCATCAATCTCCTTGCACGCGTCAAGTTTGATGAGACCATCTTTTCACAAGGCTTCGACTTTTTCTCTACTCTCTTTGAGTACATGATCAAGGACTACAACAAAGACGGTGGTGGCAAGTATGCCGAGTACTACACACCTCACTCTGTGGCTAAGATTATCGCTGATATTCTTGTGGGAAATGACCAGCCATCAAACGTGCGGATTTATGACCCGTCTGCTGGGTCTGGAACCTTGCTGATGAACCTGGCTAGTCGTATCGGTGTAGATAAGACCACTGTCTATAGTCAGGATATCTCGCAAAAATCATCTAACCTTCTTCGTCTCAACCTCATCTTGAATGGCCTCCAACACTCCATTCATAATATCGTACAGGGAAATACCATTATCGCTAATCGTCATCCTGAAAAGATGGACTATATCGTGTCCAACCCCCCTTTCAAGCTGGACTTTTCAGAGTGGCGTGACCGAGTAGAAAGTTTGCCAGAAGCCAGTGATCGTTTCTTTGCAGGTGTGCCAAAGGTTCCAGCTAAGTCTAAGGACAAGATGGCTATCTATGAGCTCTTTGTTCAGCATATCATCTACTCCTTGAAGCCAGACGGTCAAGCAGCCGTAGTCCTACCGACAGGCTTTATCACGGCCCAGTCAGGGATTGATAAGACCATCCGTCAACACTTGGTGGATCATCAAATGCTGGCAGGTGTCGTTTCCATGCCTTCTAATATCTTTGCGACGACAGGTACCAATGTCTCCATCCTCTTTATTGATAAGAAAAATAAGGGCGATGTCGTCCTTATCGATGCCTCAAACCTCGGAACCAAGGTCAAGGAAGGCAAGAACCAAAAGACCGTGCTCTCTCCTGAGGAAGAGCAGAAAATCGTCGAGACCTTTATCAATAAAGAAGCCGTCGAGGACTTTTCTGTCACCGTCTCTTATGAGGACATCAAGGAGAAAAACTACTCTCTCAGCGCAGGTCAACACTTTGACATTAAGATAGATTATGTAGATATCACAGCAGAAGAGTTTGAAGCTAAGGTGACTGCTTTTCAAGATAAACTTTCAGACTTCTTCAAGCAATCGCATGTGTTGGAGCAGGAGATTGGAGAGCAGATGAAGGGGTTGAAATATGAGTGAGTGGAAAAGATATAAATTATCTGACCTTTATGAGATGAGTTCGGGAATTTCTTCAACAAAAGAGCAAGCGGGACACGGTTCACCATTTCTTTCATTCTCTGTTGTATTTAATAATTATTTTTTGCCAGATAATCTAATTGATTTAATGGATACGACAGATGGTGATAAACAAAAATACTCAATAAATGAGGGTGATATTTTTTTAACACGTACTAGTGAAACAGTTGATGAATTAGCTATGTCTTCAGTTGCTTTGAAGGATTATCCTGAAGCTAGCTTTAGTGGATTTCTTAAAAGACTTAGACCTGTTGATAAAAGAATTGTTTATCCTAAATTCATGGCTTTTTATTTAAGAAGTCCTTTGTTTAGAAGAACAATAATAAATAATACTGTAATGACCCTAAGAGCTAGTTTCAATGAAGTAATGTTTTCATATCTTGAAATTATGCTTCCAGATTTTGATACTCAAAAGAAAATTGGTGATTTCCTTTATTCGTTAGAAAAGAAAAAGCAAACCAACAACCAAATCAACCAAGAGTTGGAAGCCATGGCTAAGACCCTCTATGACTACTGGTTTGTCCAGTTTGATTTCCCAGACCAGAATGGCAACCCCTACAAATCATCAGGCGGAAAGATGGTCTATAACCCAGAACTCAAACGCGAAATCCCAGAGGGGTGGGGAGTGGAGAGTGTTGGTAACTTATTAGATAAAGTTACTAAAGCGGAAAAAATTGAAAATAATTCTATTGAATTTATAGGAAAAATGCCTGTTATCGATCAGAGTCAAAAATATATTGCAGGTTTTACGAATAATGAAAATGGCTTAATCCAACCTCAAAAAGGACATGTAATATTTGGGGATCACACTAGGGTAGTCAAATATATAAATTTTGATTATGCCAGAGGAGCTGATGGAACTCAAGTCTTAATTTCAAAGAATGAGCATATTTCAAATGTATTACTTTATCACATGATTAAAGATTTTGATTTGTCAAATTATGGGTATGCTAGACATTTCAAATTTCTAAAAGAGAAAATTGTTATAGTTCCTGATAAAGAAGTATCGTCAAAATTTGAAACACAGGCAAATGTTATTTATGAAAAAATTAAGAACAATATTTTTGAAAACCAAGAACTCACCCAACTTCGCGATTGGCTCTTACCAATGCTGATGAATGGACAGGTGAAGGTGGAGTGAGAGGGAGTTTAAAAACTTTTATATAAAATTTCTATCAAGGAGGTGTGTGAATATTGTCTTGTGTAATTGGTACGGTATTTAGAAATTTCGCAATTATTTCAGGAGATACGCGTCTTAGTAATGATTCAGGTGAAACTGTAAGTGAAAAATACTCTAAAGTGTTCAAGGTAAATCAAAATGTGTTGGTAGGTTTTACTGGTTCAGGTAATGCTGTAGATGTTTTAAATAAAAATGGAATTTTTGACAAAGATGACTGTCCAAGCGCTGAAGATTTTCTAGAATTTTTATGGCTTTTATTAGGTAACAGAGTGGTAAATGAACCAAACCATTGTAATATATTGGTTTTGGGAAAAAGTAAAATGAATTATGGTTTTGGTGGAAACTTTCATATGTCAGAAGATGATGTTCAAAATCAGCTACATTTAACAGATCACAGAAACGTATGGGCTCCTATTATGACACCTCCAAATGTTGATTACGAGTATTATCAAGATTTAGTTAATTCAAAAGTACAATTTATTATTGCTGAACAGATAATTTCTCCTGTATTTAGTAGAGGGATTGCGATTAAGAAAATCAAAGAAGTACATAGAGAAATTATTCTTGAAATTTCAAAAAAGGATAGATCAGTTAATAGTAATATTGAACAACATGTGATTAAATGGTGACTATGAGTAAGAAAATTGTTGAATCCAAAGACCTGATTGCTTTTCATCCAGGTCAGTATGTTGAGGAGTTGATTGAAGATTATAACCTAACGCAAAAGGAATTTGCGGAGCGTTTGGGAGTTTCTGAAATGAAGCTCGGTAAATTAGTGAATGGTGAGGAATCAATTAGTAATGATATTGCTCGGAAGTTAGCAAAGGTTACTAATATCTCGATAATAACTTGGCTCAATCTTCAGAATGCTTACGATGTAAAAGTGGCTGAGTTCATAGAGTAATCGTGGTATAATGACAATTATGAATAATAACAACCAACGTGCCCTTTGCCAACAACTCTGGGCTAGAAACAAATACCTCGTTTTGAGTCATTCCAGCAATATTTACAATGAGATTCGTCAGTATCTCAAGAATGAAGAGGTGGAGGTGAGTCAGGTTCAGGAGATGATTGACCGTGCCTGCCAGATTCCAGAACACAGGGGTCAGGTTTGCAATGCCTTTCAGCATATTTGGGGCTATTTTAAAAAGAAAGCGACAGATGCTGAGCGCAAGGACTACATGCTCTTGCTTGATCGCTACCGCTTTGGTCAGGCTTCTAAGGAAGACTTGATCACTAAGATTCGAGACTTGCTTGATTGCTATCCAAATACCTACTTGCAACATTCGACTTTACTGAAAGGAGATTGTCATGAGACTTTGGCATGAGGCTTTGATTTCACAACTTCCCCGTCCTCAACTCTTGGGGCAGCATCGAGAGTGTTGCGCCCTGCGTGGCAATGGCTGGGGCAGAAAGCATGCGACGGTGGACTATGTCTTTACCCACTCGCCCTATCGTCTCTATGCCTATCATCGCTTGATCATGGAGGAAATGGCTGGTCGTGGCTACAATGTCAGTCCAGAGTGGTTGGACAAGAACTACCGAGGTAAGACCTTCCCTCCTTATCAAGACTTAGCAGAGGAAAAGCTGAAAAGTCCTATCTATAGCGAGCATGATACTACCTACTATGAGGAGTGTCTGGCAAATCTTCGAGAGAAGGGGATTGAGCTGGAATAATAGTAAGGATTGCCTTCAATTTATAACTCTTCTCGTAATTTTTTCGAATAATAAAGATGAGACCTTTAGAGTTTTTCTAAGGTCTTCTTTTTATGAGTGTTCAGATTTACTTTTAATAACTTTTGAGTTATAATTTAATTAGAAAGAGGTTGCTTGGTGCATACGATTTACTTCTATAAGGACAAAAATGGAAACGAGCCAGTTTTGGATTATATGAGAGAATTGGCTAGTCAGAAAAGTAAGGATAGTCGCATCAAACTCAATAAACTAAATGACTATATCGAGTTGCTTAGTCAGCATGGGACGAGAGCTGGGGAACCCTATATGAAACACTTGGAAGATGAGATATGGGAACTAAGACCTTTGAGAAATCGAATTTTATTTATAGCGTGGCTTGATGGTAGTTTTGTTCTTTTACATCATTTTGTCAAAAAGACTCAGAAAACTCCTAGAAGAGAAATTGAAAAAGCCAAGCGTGAATTGAAGGACTTAAAAGAAAGAGGGTTAAGTGATGAAGAATAGTGCTATTGGAAGTAACTGGAAGGATGTCCGGTCAGAACTCTTTACCAAGGAGGAAATCCTTGAAAGTGATATGCGAGTGGCTATCATGAGTGAGTTGATTGAAGCCAGACATGAGCAAGGAATCAGCCAGAAAAAGCTAGAAGAACTCAGTGGAGTGAGTCAACCTGTCATAGCTAGGATGGAAACAGGAAAGACTAGCCCCCAGTTGGATACAGTCTTGAAAGTTTTAGCCAGTTTAGGAAAGACACTAGCAGTCATCCCCCTCGAACAGAGAAAGAGTTGATAGGGATGAAATTACTTGGTTGGCTAAAATCATCCACTGGATAATTTTACCTCCCGTCCGCACTTTTTCAGGGAAATATCAGAATTACAAAAGAAAAATCAACCTATAGTCTTTTCTAATAACAAGCCATAGTCACTTATAAGAATTACTAATAACGTGTTTGATCAGTCTAACTGAAATATAGTAAAAAAACAAGTTACACAAAGGATTTGAGTCATGTGTCTCAAGTCTTTTTCTTTTGTATAAAACGGAGATATAGTTTCAAACTATATCAAAGCCTAATTTTTTACAATTATACAGATGATTTCTTTTCTGTTAAGATAGTTTCAACAACAAATTTTGGAGGACACATCATGTCAACTACAATCATCGGTTTCCCTCGTTTGGGAGAATTCCGCGAATTAAAATTTACAACTGAAAAATACTTTAGAAAAGAAATCTCAGAAGAAGAACTCTTGGCAGCAGCAAAAGACTTGCGTGCTAAACACTGGAATATCGTCAAAGAAAAAGGCATCACTGAAATTCCATCAAATGACTTTTCTCACTATGACAACTTCCTAGATGCAGCTTTCCTTTTCAACGTGGTGCCTGCTTCAGTTCAAAACTTGGACTTGTCTGACCTTGAGCGCTACTTCGCTTTGGGTCGTGGTTACCAAGGAGAAAAAGGGGATGTTCGTGCCCTTCCAATGAAGAAATGGTTCAACACCAACTACCACTACATCGTTCCTAAATTTGAAAAAGACACTCAAGTCAAACTTGCAGGTCACAAGATTTTTGATGAGTTCCAAGAAGCTAAAGAACTTGGTCTCAACACTCGCCCAGTTCTTGTAGGTCCATTTACTTTCCTTCAATTGTCAGACTTTGAAGAAGGCGTGAAAGCAGAAGACTTCGTAGACAGCTTAGTGGCTGCTTACCAAGAAGTTTTTGCTAAATTGGCAGAACTTGGTGCGACTCGTATCCAACTCGATGAAGCGGCTCTTGTAAAAGACTTGACAGCTGAAGAAAAAGCTCTCTTCTTGAATCTCTACAACAAACTCTTGGCTGACAAAAAAGGTCTTGAAGTCTTGCTTCAAACTTACTTCGGTGATGTTCGTGACGTTTACGCTGATCTTGTGAACTTGCCAGTAGATGCTATCGGTCTTGACTTCGTTGAAGGTAAGAAAACTCTTGAATTGGTTAAAGGTGGCTTCCCAGCTGACAAGACTCTCTACGCAGGTATTGTCAATGGTAAAAACATCTGGCGTAACAACTACGAAAAGAGCTTGGCTGTTCTTGAACAAATCCCAGCTGAAAACATTGTCTTGACAAGCTCATGCTCACTTCTTCATGTGCCATTTACAACTGCTAATGAAGAATTTGAACCAGCAATCTTGAACCACTTTGCATTTGCAGTTGAAAAATTGGATGAGATTCGTGATTTGGATGCTATCCGCAATGGTCAAGGTGAAGAAGCACTTGCAGCTAACAAAGAACTCTTTGCGACTGAGCGTGTTGGTGAAAATGCTGAACTTCGTGCGCGTATCGCTGGTTTGACTGATGCAGACTACACTCGTTTGCCAGCCTTTGCAGAACGTGAAGCTATCCAAGAAGAAGCTTTCAAACTTCCAGCTCTTCCAACAACAACTATCGGTTCATTCCCTCAAACTAAAGAAGTTCGTGCTAAACGTTTGGCTTACCGTAAAGGTGAAGTGTCTCAAGAAGAGTACGACGCTTTCCTTGCTGAAACGATTGACGAATGGATCAAATGGCAAGAAGATATCGACTTTGATGTCCTTGTTCACGGTGAATTTGAGCGTAATGACATGGTTGAGTACTTCGGTCAAAACTTGTCAGGTTACCTCTTCTCTAAAAATGGTTGGGTACAATCATACGGTATGCGTGGAGTTAAACCACCAATCATCTGGGGTGATGTAACTCGTCTTAACCCTATCACTGTTAAATGGTCTAGCTATGCACAAAGCCGTACAAATAAACCTGTTAAAGGTATGTTGACTGGACCTGTTACCATCCTCAACTGGTCATTCCCACGTGAAGACATCTCTATCAAGGATTCTACTCTTCAAATCGCCCTTGCCATCAAGGATGAAGTGCTTGACCTTGAAGCTGCTGGTGTGAAGATCATCCAAATCGACGAGGCTGCTCTTCGTGAGAAATTGCCACTCCGTCGTAGCGACTGGTACGAAGACTACCTTGACTGGGCTATTCCTGCCTTCCGATTGGTACACTCAACAGTAGCGCCAGACACACAAATCCACACTCACATGTGTTACTCAGAATTTACAGATATCATCCCAGCTATCGACAACATGGATGCAGATGTTATTTCCTTTGAAGCTAGCCGTTCAAACCTTGAAATCTTGGACGAACTCAAAGCGAAAAACTTCCAAACAGAAGTGGGACCTGGGGTTTACGATATCCACTCACCTCGTGTACCAAATGAAGGCGAAATCGACAATACAATCGAAGCCATCCTTGCTAAAGTGCCAAGCAAGAAAGTTTGGATCAACCCTGACTGTGGTTTGAAAACACGTGGTATTCCAGAAACAAAAGAAAGCTTGATCCGCCTTGTTGAAGCAGCTAAAGCTGCGCGTGAGAAATTGTAAGATAGGATTTCTCAAGAAGCGCTGTTTGGTCAATCTGCCTGTTTCACTTGGATTCTAGGAATCCAGCTAACGAAAAAATTAACTAGAAAAGGATAATGACTATGTCACGCCAAACACCGTCACTCTCATTTGAAGTGTTCCCTCCCAACCCAGCCGTGGGTAATGATAACATTATTTCTGCTCTTCAAGATATGCAGGAGTTGGCTCCTCACTTTATCAGTGTAACTGCCAGCAATAATAAATTTAATATCAAGGAAACGACGGTCCGTTTGGCTGATTTTATCCAAAACGACTTGGCGATTCCGACCATTGCTCACTTGCCAGCTATCTATTTGACTAAGGACAAGGTGGCTGAAACTATTGCTGATTTGGACAAGGTTGGGGTGCAGAAAATCTTGGCTCTTCGTGGGGATATTATTCCTGATGTGGAACCACAAAAGGATTTCCGCTACGCAACTGACTTGATCGAGTTCATTAAGGAGCAAGCCCCTCACTTTGATATTGTTGGTGCTTGTTATCCAGAAGGTCATCCAGATTCACCAAATCAGATTTCAGATATTCAAAATCTTAAGAAGAAAGTGGATGCAGGTTGTTCGAGCCTTGTAACTCAGCTTTTCTTTGACAATGAGCGCTTCTATGATTTCCAAGACAAGTGCATCTTGGCTGGGATTGATGTTCCCATTCATGCAGGGATTATGCCAATTCTGAATCGAAGTCAGGCTCTCCGCCTCTTGAAGACTTGTGAGAATATCCATCTTCCACGCAAATTTAAAGCCATCTTAGACAAGTATGAGCATGACCCTGAGTCGCTCAGAGCAGCAGGACTTGCCTATGCAGTGGACCAAATCGTGGACTTGGTAACTCAGGATGTTGCCGGTGTGCATCTCTACACTATGAACAATGCTGAAACAGCAAAATACATCCATCAAGCAACACATGCATTGTTTAATCATCAGTCCTTAGGATAATAAAAAGCAAACCATTCTTCTCAGGTGAGGGGAATGGTTCCTTTTTAATGGTAAAGACAGCACTTTTTAAGAAAAATATGATAAAATAGACTCTGTACGTACTTGATACAAAGATGAGGGTATTAAAAAAAATAATGCATTTAAACTGGAACTCTTAGATGTTTTAGCATCAAATCTTTCTGATAACTAACGGTAGGAAAGAGCGACACGATCGAGTCAAATCGATGTTATTTGACGAGAGAGTTAGTAAAGCATTTAGCTAATCACCTAATAGTGATTAGCGTGAAAGGATTAGATGCTTTAGCATCTAATCTTTCTAATGATTTGTATCTTGAGAATTGAACACGCCTACAACTCTGTTGAAAAAGATAAATCTGCCTAGGAGCAGTCGCTCCGTCGTTCGATTTCCTATTTTCCTTTGAGTTGCTTGACGGCTTAGTATCCTGATTTTTGTAGGCAAGGCGTATAATTTCATCAATCCAAAGGGGATTAAAATGACAAAACAAGTGTTTCAAACGACTTTTGCGGGTCGTGAGTTAATTGTAGAGACTGGTCAGGTTGCTAAGCAAGCGAATGGCGCAGTTGTCGTGCGTTACGGTGAGTCAACTGTCTTGACTGCTGCCGTTATGTCTAAGAAAATGGCAACTGGGGATTTCTTCCCTCTTCAAGTCAACTATGAAGAAAAAATGTATGCGGCTGGGAAGTTTCCTGGTGGCTTTATGAAACGTGAAGGACGTCCTTCAACAGATGCGACCTTGACAGCGCGTTTGATTGACCGTCCAATCCGTCCTATGTTTGCGGAAGGTTTCCGTAATGAAGTGCAAGTTATTAATACTGTGCTTTCTTATGATGAAAATGCTTCTGCACCGATGGCAGCTATGTTTGGTTCATCCTTGGCGCTTTCTATTTCAGATATTCCGTTTGATGGACCGATCGCTGGGGTGCAAGTGGGCTATGTAGATGGTCAAATCATTATCAACCCTACGCAAGAACAAGCAGAGCAATCTCTCCTTGAATTGACAGTAGCTGGTACCAAGCACGCTATCAACATGGTAGAATCTGGTGCTAAAGAATTGTCAGAAGAAATCATGTTGGAAGCTCTCCTTAAAGGGCACGAAGCAGTTAAAGAATTGATTGCTTTCCAAGAAGAAATCGTTGCAGCTGTCGGTAAGGAAAAAGCAGAAGTAGAATTGCTTCATGTGGACGCTAACTTGCAAGCTGAAATTATCGCAGCCTACAACAGCGACCTCCAAAAGGCAGTTCAAGTAGAAGAAAAATTGGCTCGTGAAGCTGCAACTCAAGCAGTTAAGGACCAAGTTACTGCTGTGTATGAAGAAAAATATGCAGACCACGAAGAATTTGATCGTATCATGCGTGATGTGGCTGAAATCTTGGAACAAATGGAACACGCAGAAGTGCGTCGTTTGATCACAGAAGACAAGGTACGTCCTGACGGTCGTAAGGTTGATGAAATCCGTCCTTTGGATGCGGTTGTTGACTTCCTTCCTCGTGTGCACGGCTCTGGTCTCTTTACTCGTGGGCAAACTCAGGCCCTTTCTGTCTTGACCTTGGCTCCGATGGGAGAAACTCAAATCATTGATGGTTTGGATCCAGAGTACAAGAAACGCTTTATGCACCACTATAACTTCCCACAATATTCTGTAGGGGAAACTGGACGCTACGGTGCGCCAGGTCGTCGTGAAATCGGTCACGGTGCTCTTGGTGAGCGTGCTCTTGCTCAAGTCTTGCCAAGTTTGGAAGAATTCCCATATGCTATCCGCTTGGTAGCTGAGGTCTTGGAATCAAATGGTTCTTCATCTCAGGCTTCTATCTGTGCTGGAACTCTTGCCCTTATGGCTGGTGGTGTGCCAATCAAGGCGCCAGTAGCAGGAATTGCCATGGGTCTTATTTCAGATGGAAACAACTATACAGTCTTGACAGATATCCAAGGTTTGGAAGACCACTTTGGAGATATGGACTTCAAGGTTGCAGGAACTCGTGACGGGATTACAGCCCTTCAAATGGATATCAAGATTCAAGGAATCACTGCAGAAATCTTGACTGAAGCCCTTGCCCAAGCCAAGAAAGCTCGTTTTGAAATCCTTGATGTGATTGAAGCAAGTATTCCAGAAGTTCGTCCAGAATTGGCTCCAACTGCTCCGAAAATTGATACGATCAAGATCGATGTGGACAAGATCAAGATTGTCATCGGTAAGGGTGGAGAAACCATCGACAAGATTATCGCTGAAACAGGCGTTAAGATTGATATCGACGAAGAAGGAAATGTGTCTATCTACTCTAGCGACCAAGATGCTATTAACCGTGCTAAAGAAATTATTGCTGGTTTGGTCCGTGAAGCCAAAGTGGATGAAGTTTACCGTGCTAAAGTTGTTCGTATCGAGAAATTTGGTGCCTTTGTCAACCTCTTTGACAAGACAGATGCTCTTGTTCATATCTCTGAGATGGCTTGGACGCGTACCAATAATGTCGAAGACTTGGTAGCCATCGGAGACGAAGTCGATGTTAAGGTTATCAAGATTGATGAAAAAGGACGTGTGGATGCTTCTATGAAAGCTCTTCTTCCTCGTCCTCCAAAACCTGAACGTGATGAAAAAGGTGAAAAATCAGAGCGTCCTCACCGCCCACGTCATCACAAGGATCACAAACCTAAGAAAGAAATTACAGAAACACCAAAAGATTCAGAATAAGAAAAGGAGAAATGTATGGGATGGTGGCGCGAAACCATTGATATCGTAAAAGAAAATGATCCAGCGGCCCGCACCACTTTGGAGGTTTTGCTGACTTATCCAGGTGTCAAGGCCTTGGCGGCCCACCGTCTCTCGCATTTTCTCTGGAAGCATGGCTTCAAACTCCTGGCTCGTATGCACAGTCAGTTTTGGCGCTTTTGGACTCAGATTGAGATTCATCCAGGTGCCCAGATTGATTCAGGTGTCTTTATCGACCATGGTTCAGGCCTGGTGATTGGAGAGACAGCTATCGTTGAGACGGGAGTTCTCCTCTATCATGGGGTGACTCTTGGGGGAACAGGGAAAGACTGTGGCAAACGCCATCCGACCGTTCGAAAGGGAGCACTCATATCAGCCCATGCCCAAGTTATCGGACCAGTAGAAATCGGTGAAAATGCCAAGGTTGGTGCTGCAGCAGTTGTTGTAGCAGACGTACCTAGTGATGTGACGGTTGTCGGTATTCCTGCTAAGATTGTCCGTGTACATGGTAAAAAGGATGAGCCGGTCATTCACGAAGTCGAAGAAAAACGAGAGTACTACGTCAATAAACTCGAGCAGGCTAAAGAAGCCAGTCACAGATCGTCTGGGTTGTAGAGGATACCTATATGATTCAAGCAAGAAACAAGTTAAGCCAAGAGGAGATATCTGAGGCGAAAAAACTAATTAACTGTTGCCAAAACTATGACGGTACCTATCGTGATCCCTATCTCTCTAACATGCTTAATTTTGACCCAAACATGCCCGCCTTTTTCCTTTATTATGAAAAAGGCGAACTTGTTGGTTTATTAACTGTCTATGCAGATGACCAAGATGTGGAAGTGACGATACTGGTTCATCCAGATCATCGCCGTCAGGGAATTGCGCGTGCATTGTTTACTTGTTTTGAGAGAGAAACAGCTTCTTTTCCGATTCATTCAGTCACTTTTCAGACAGAGCGTGTTTTTCTAGACCGCCATCCTGATTTTGTTAGCAACTGGGGATTGGTCGAGGACGAGGATACAGAAACTTGGTTAGGTAAGGATAGAAAACCTTATCCGTTAGCAAAGGTTTCTAATCTTGAAGTTTTGTTAGCAGATAGTTCGTATCAGGAGCAAATCAGTCAGTTAAAACTTCAGGCATTCTCAGAAGAGCATGAATCTAGAGAGATTGTGGATAGATATGTCGCTGAAGCTCTGAAGGATCCAGAAAGTCGCTTATATATTTTGTTAAAAGACGGTCAGGTTATTGGAACTTGTACGGTAGATTTATCGACTAATACGAATTACTTCTACGGGTTAGCAATATCTGAACCTGAACGTGGGAAAGGCTATGGAAGCTACTTAGCAAAATCCCTTGTCAACCAACTAATTGAGCAAAATGACAAGGAATTTCAGATTGCAGTAGAGGACAGCAATGTAGGTGCCAAGCGCTTGTATGAAAAAATTGGCTTTGTCAAACAGACCCAGGTGGTTTATCTGAATGAGAAAGGAGCAAGGGATTCCGAAGTGTAGAGAGATTCGGACTGAAATTCAATTGAACTCTTAGTGATGAAACTAATTGTTCTTGGATTTTAGCTTTCCTAACTATGATTTATGATTAAAATCTATGACACTATGTCTCGTGATTTGCGAGAATTTGTCCCAATCGAGGACAGCAAGGTCAAGATGTATGTCTGTGGGCCAACGGTGTACAACTATATTCACGTGGGGAATGCTCGTTCGACGGTGGCTTTTGATACCATTCGTCGTTATTTTGAGTACTGTGGGTATGAGGTTGCCTATATTTCCAATTTTACGGATGTGGATGATAAGATTATCAACCGTGCCAAGGAAGAGGGCATCACGCCTCAGGAGGTTGCGGACAAGTACATCGCTGCCTTTCGTGAGGATGTGACGGCCTTGGGCGTCAAACCTGCGACTCGCCATCCGCGTGTGGTGGAGTTTATGGCTGACATTATCCGCTTTGTGGAAGACTTGATTGGAAAAGGTTTTGCTTATGAGAGCCAAGGAGATGTCTATTTCCGTGTGGAAAAATCTCATAACTATGCCAAGTTGGCCAATAAAACCTTGGAAGATTTGGAGTTAGGTGCTTCAGGTCGTACCGATGAAGAAACGGCTCGTAAGGAAAATCCTGTAGATTTTGCCCTATGGAAATCTGCCAAGCCAGGCGAGATTTCTTGGGACAGTCCTTGGGGACCTGGTCGTCCGGGCTGGCACATCGAGTGTTCAGTCATGTCGACAGAGATTTTGGGCGACACCATTGATATTCACGGTGGTGGAGCTGACCTAGAGTTTCCTCACCATACCAATGAAATTGCCCAGTCAGAAGCCAAAACAGGCAAGATCTTTGCCAACTACTGGATGCACAATGGCTTTGTCAATATCGACAATGTCAAGATGTCCAAGTCCTTGGGTAACTTTATCACCGTACATGATGCCCTTAAAACTCTTGATGGGCAAGTGCTTCGATTCTTCTTTGCGACACAACATTACCGTAAGCCTATCAACTTTACGGAAAAGGCAGTGCGTGATGCAGAGACCAATCTCAAGTATCTGAAAAACACCTATGAGCAACCATTTACTGGAACTGTAGATGCTCAAGAGTTACAGGCCTTTAAAGATAAGTTTGTAGCTGCTATGGATGAGGATTTCAACTCTGCCAACGGTATTACAGTAGTCTTTGAAATGGCCAAATGGATCAATTCAGGCAACTATGATACAAGTGTCAAGCAAGCTCTTGCAGATATGTTGGAAGTCTTTGGAATTGTCTTTATTGAGGAAGTTTTGGACGCTGAGATCGAATCCTTGATTCAAAAACGCCAAGAAGCGCGTGCCAATCGTGACTTTGCGACAGCGGACCAGATCCGTGACCAATTGGCTGCTCAAGGGATTAAGCTCCTTGACACCAAAGATGGAGTGAGGTGGACACGTGATTGATGTCAATCTCATTAACGGGATTGCGTTAGCTTTTGAGGGGGACGCGGTGTATTCTATGTATATTCGTCGTCACCTCATTCTAAAAGGTATGACCAAACCCAATAAACTCCATCAAGAAGCGACCAAGTATGTCTCAGCCAAAGCTCAGGCTCGCCTGATTTCCCTTATGTTAGAGGAGCAAGTCCTGACGGAAAAAGAAGAAGAAATCTACAAACGTGGTCGCAATACCAATAGTCACACAAAGGCTAAAAATGCCGATGTGGTGACCTACCGTATGTCCACAGGTTTTGAAGCAGTCATGGGTTATCTCCATATGACTGAAAATCTGGAACGTCTTGAGAGCTTGATTTCGTGGTGCATCCAAAAAGTGGAGGGCTAGGACATGATGGCAAAAGAATTACAAGAATGGTTTCCTGAAGCTCAGATTTCAGACCAACCAGTAGAGAAAGAGGGTTATCTCACTCTTCCTTTAGCTTCTCAACAGTGGATTTTGCTGGAGGAAGCTGGGCTCAGCGAGCGTGAAAAGCAGTTGATTTCACTTTTGACCCAGCAGGAGCAGGCTCGTTCGCTCAATCCTTGGTATTCTTTTTTGATTGAGGGGAAGGGACAGACACCACAAACTTTTAAAAAGATTCAGTTGGCCTATTGTCATCTTTCCTATTTTCAGCAGGAAAATCTAGCTTCTTGGCTGGATATGATGCGGACTCTATTTCCTAACTGTCAGACAGTGCTTCAGGTCGGAGCTCAGGATTATGTTTTCGTGCTTCAACAAGATAAATACACCTCTGTACGAGCTATTTTAAGTGATACGATTGAAGCGGTTGAGTATGACTTTGGATTGCGTCTCTCTATCATGTTAGGCCAGGTTTGGTCTCAGACGGGCCATCAAGCCCTATCAGACTTGATTAAAGCGGAGCGGGATTTGTTTAAGACTTGGTGGCGTCAGGGTCACCAAGGTGTTCATACTTTTTCTCAGCTCTATCTTTGGAGTATGGGAGAAAGACTCGTGGACTTGAAGGCAATCAAGGAATGTCTACACCAGATGATTTTGGATCAAGATCAGATTCAGGAAATCATCCTCTCTCTTTGGGAAAATAGTGCTGTTCTCACTAAAACAGCTCAGCAACTCTATCTGCACCGCAATTCTCTCCAATACAAGATTGATAAGTGGGAAGAATTGACAGGGCTTCAATTGAAGGAATTGACCGATCTCACCCTGTGTTATCAATTGATTTTACCAGATATTCTTTAAAGTTTTGTGCAAGTTGCACAGAACTTTTTTATTTTTTTGGTCACTTTGCCATAGAAAAATAAAGCGTTTTCATCTATAATAAAATTATCAAAATACAAAAGGAGTTCACCTCATGGTAGAATTGAATCTTAAAAATATTTACAAAAAATATCCAAACAGCGAACACTATTCAGTTGAAGATTTCAACTTGAACATCAAAGACAAAGAGTTCATCGTTTTCGTAGGTCCTTCAGGATGTGGTAAATCAACAACTCTTCGTATGATTGCTGGTCTTGAAGACATCACAGAAGGTACTGCATCTATCGATGGCGTGGTTGTCAACGACGTAGCTCCAAAAGACCGTGATATCGCCATGGTATTCCAAAACTACGCTCTTTACCCACACATGACTGTTTATGACAACATGGCTTTCGGTTTGAAATTGCGTAAATACAGCAAAGAAGACATTGACAAACGTGTGCAAGAAGCAGCTGAAATCCTTGGATTGAAAGAATTCTTGGAACGTAAACCTGCTGACCTTTCAGGTGGTCAACGTCAACGTGTTGCCATGGGGCGTGCCATTGTCCGTGATGCAAAAGTATTCTTGATGGACGAACCTTTGTCAAACTTGGATGCAAAACTTCGTGTATCAATGCGTGCTGAAATCGCTAAAATCCACCGTCGTATCGGAGCTACAACTATCTACGTAACTCACGACCAAACAGAAGCAATGACACTTGCAGACCGTATCGTTATCATGTCAGCAACTAAGAACCCTGCTGGTACAGGTACTATCGGACGTGTAGAACAAATCGGTTCTCCTCAAGAAGTTTACAAAAACCCAGTTAACAAATTCGTTGCAGGATTCATTGGAAGCCCAGCTATGAACTTCATTAATGTGAAATTAGTTGGTAGCGAAATTGTTTCAGACGGTTTCCGTTTGAAAGTGCCAGAAGGCGCTTTGAAAGTTCTTCGTGAAAAAGGCTACGAAGGTAAAGAATTGATCTTCGGTATTCGTCCAGAAGACGTGAATGCAGAGGAAGCATTCCTTGAAACATTCCCAGAATCAGTTGTAAAAGCGACTATCTCTGTATCAGAATTGCTTGGTTCAGAATCTCACCTATACTGCCAAGTTGGTAAAGATGAATTCGTTGCTAAAGTTGATGCTCGTGACTACTTGCAAACAGGCGCAACAGTTGAACTTGGATTTGACTTGAACAAAGCCCACTTCTTCGATGTAGAAACTGAAAGAACAGTTTATTAAGATAAATGAAATGTCAAAACACTGCTAGAGAAACCTGGCAGTGTTTTTTGAAATGTGGATTGATTGAGAGGGAATTTTCTAGTTTTCATATTCTTAAAAAAGTGATAAAATGGTAGGAAGAATTGGAGAGTAGAGATGCCGAAAGAAGTGAATTTGACGGGCGATGAGGTTGTCGCTTTAACGCAAAAATATTTATCAAAAGAAGATGTTGCTTTTGTCCATAAGGCCTTAGTCTATGCTGTTGAATGCCACAGTGGCCAGTATAGGAAATCTGGCGAACCTTACATTATTCACCCTATCCAAGTGGCAGGGATTTTAGCCAAACTTAAGCTAGATGCCGTAACGGTTGCTTGTGGTTTCTTGCATGATGTGGTAGAAGATACAGATGCGACCTTGGATGATTTGGAGAGAGAGTTTGGCCCTGATGTGCGGGTAATCGTCGATGGGGTTACCAAACTTGGTAAGGTCGAGTACAAATCGATCGAGGAGCAATTGGCGGAAAATCATCGTAAGATGCTCATGGCCATGTCTGAGGACATCCGTGTTATCTTGGTCAAACTGTCTGACCGCTTGCACAATATGCGGACCCTGAAACACCTTCGAAAAGACAAGCAGGAGCGCATTTCCAAAGAAACCATGGAAATCTATGCTCCACTTGCCCATCGTTTGGGGATTTCCAGTGTCAAATGGGAGTTGGAAGACCTATCTTTCCGTTATCTAAATCCAACGGAGTTTTACAAGATTACCCATATGATGAAGGAAAAGCGCAGAGAGCGTGAGGCCTTGGTGGATGAAGTAGTCACAAAATTAGAAAACTATACGACGGATCGTCACTTGAAAGGGAAGATTTATGGTCGTCCCAAACATATTTACTCGATTTTCCGCAAAATGCAGGATAAGAGAAAACGTTTTGAGGAAATCTATGATTTGATTGCTATTCGTTGTATTTTGGATACCCAAAGTGATGTTTATGCCATGCTTGGTTATGTGCATGAGCTTTGGAAACCGATGCCAGGTCGCTTTAAAGACTATATTGCTAATCGTAAGGCTAATGGTTACCAGTCTATCCATACGACTGTTTATGGGCCAAAAGGACCGATTGAATTCCAGATTCGAACCAAGGCCATGCATGAGGTGGCTGAGTACGGGGTTGCGGCTCACTGGGCTTATAAGAAAGGTATTAAGGGGCAGGTTAACAGCAAGGAATCAGCTATTGGGATGAACTGGATCAAGGAGATGATGGAGCTCCAAGACCAGGCTGATGATGCTAAGGAATTTGTCGATTCAGTTAAGGAAAACTATCTGGCTGAGGAAATTTACGTCTTTACCCCAGATGGAGCTGTCCGTTCACTTCCAAAAGATTCAGGACCGATTGACTTTGCCTATGAAATCCATACAAAAGTTGGTGAAAAAGCGACTGGTGCCAAGGTCAATGGTCGTATGGTTCCACTGACAACCAAGCTCAAGACAGGGGATCAGGTTGAAATTGTCACCAACCCTAACTCCTTTGGGCCAAGCCGTGACTGGCTCAACATGGTTAAGACCAGCAAGGCGCGCAATAAGATTCGTCAGTTTTTTAAAAACCAAGATAAGGAATTGTCTGTCAACAAGGGTCGTGAGATGTTGATGGCCCAGTTCCAAGAAAATGGCTATGTGGCCAATAAATTCATGGACAAGCGCCATATGGACCAAGTTCTGCAAAAGACCAGCTATAAGACAGAAGAGTCCCTCTTTGCGGCTATTGGTTTTGGCGAAATCGGTGCTATTACCGTCTTTAACCGTCTGACTGAAAAGGAACGTCGTGAAGAAGAGCGTGCCAAGGCCAAGGCTGAAGCAGAAGAGCTTGTCAAAGGTGGCGAAGTCAAGGTTGAAAATAAAGAAACCCTCAAGGTCAAGCATGAGGGTGGTGTGGTCATTGAAGGTGCCTCAGGTCTCCTAGTGCGGATTGCAAAGTGTTGTAACCCTGTACCTGGTGACGATATTGTCGGCTACATTACCAAGGGCCGTGGTGTGGCTATTCACCGTGTGGACTGTATGAACCTGCGCGCCCAAGAAAACTACGAGCAACGTCTCCTTGATGTGGAATGGGAAGACCAGTACTCAAACTCAAATAAGGAGTATATGGCCCATATCGATATCTATGGTCTCAACCGTACAGGATTATTGAACGATGTACTGCAAGTTCTTTCAAACACAACCAAGAATATTTCAACGGTCAATGCCCAACCAACCAAGGATATGAAGTTTGCTAATATCCATGTGTCCTTCGGTATTGCCAACCTCTCTACATTGACCACGGTCGTGGACAAGATTAAGAGTGTGCCAGAAGTTTACTCTGTTAAACGGACCAATGGCTAATTGTCCTAGCTCTTACTAGAAAGGCTATTATGAAAATCATTATCCAAAGGGTTACAAAAGCCCAAGTGAGTATAGAAGGTCAGGTTCAGGGAAAAATCAATCAGGGGCTCCTATTGCTGGTTGGTGTTGGACCAGAGGACCGAGAGGAAGATTTGGACTATGCTGTGAGAAAGCTTATCAACATGCGGATTTTTTCAGACGTAGAAGGCAAGATGAACCTGTCTGTCAAAGATATTGGAGGAGAAATCCTCTCTATTTCTCAGTTTACTCTCTTTGCGGATACTAAGAAAGGCAATCGTCCAGCCTTTACAGGTGCAGCCAAGCCTGATATGGCATCAGACTTCTATGATGCCTTCAATCAAAAATTAGCGCAAGAAGTGCCCGTTCAGACAGGCATTTTTGGAGCGGATATGCAGGTTGAGCTGGTCAATGACGGACCAGTCACTATTATCCTTGATACTAAAAATAGATAAGAAAGACCAAGCCCAGACGGCTTGGTTTTTCTCATCTATTACAAAATACTCCAAAATGAAATCGATTTCTGATAGGCTTTTGGGAAGCCTTGTTTCAGGATTTTACTCATGCGATAGGAAGGGATGAGGTGGCCTAGGATGAGGAGAGTGACCTGAAGGAAAAGTGGCACACCACTCAAACATATCAAGGAGAGAATCATCAGGCTATCCCATAGGAGGATTTGTAAGGCAAAACGCCAGAATCGCGGTCTAATCTGGGAATAGAGTTGACTAAAGTGGTCACAAAGCTGATTAGACAGATAGGTCAATAGCACAGGATGAAAGAAAATGAGCCAACCGCTATAAATTAAAATCCAATCCCAAGTAAGCCCTTCTTTAAATGTCAAAAATGCCAGCATGATTCCATCAATGACAAGGAGTTGAGTGGTTTTGATGAAGATGATTTTTTTCATGCTAAAACCTCCTTTTCCTTAGAGACACTCCCATAAAGAGATGTGTTTATCGTAAAAATCTGGATAGTGTTCTCTTAGGTAGTCAGTCGTCATATAATATAAAGTAGAATGGCAAGCAGTGATGATTGGCATAAGAGAGGAAAAACGCTGAGAACTAACGAAAGTTAAAAGGACAAAAAATAGAAAATCAATGGAGAGAACCCCTAAATAGTAGAAGCGAATCTTTTTATTGATTTGAGGATAAATCTCCGCGAATTGATGTTTGAGTCGGACAACCAAGCGAAATAACAGGAGTCCTTGAGTAAGGAGGAAAATAAAACCAGAGAGCAAGAGAGACTCCAAAGATGTCTCGGGTCTTTTGCTAAAAAATGCGAATAGTAGCAAATCGATAACTGCAATTGCTGTAAAATGGATTCTAAAGAGTTTTTTCATGACAAGACCTCCTTCTTTTATCTATTTTCATTCTACTCCAAAAGAATGGGAGTTACAAGTAAAATGATAAAAAATTTTAGTAAGGAGATTCTGTTAGATTTCTTTATTTGATTTCCTTCTTATTGTTCCACTTCTTCATCATTCCAGACAAATAAAGCTCCAATTGCATTGAGGATATAAAAGATGTATTTTCCGATATTGGCAAAGTTTCCTTGAATACCAGCCTTTGTAAGCTGCACAAAATTGTAAATCAACCAAAAGCCCCACTGAGTTGTCAGTTTCAATGCGTTCAAAGCGTTGGCAATGAGGGACAGTGCAAAGGCAATAGTTGTTACGTAGGCAAGGAGATTCATCTTTCCTCCATAGCCGATATAGTTGGTCACAAAGGCAAAGAGGAAGGCGATGATTGAAATGATGATGGCTGCCAATTTTACCTGTTTTTGGCTCATTTGGTTGGGTCTGCCTTCTTGCGAAGCTTCCCATTTCTTAATAGCAAAGGTATAAATGAGGAAGGTGACAGGATAGGTGATAATGGCCGCCTTATTTCCAAGGATATAGTCAATGGTACCAGATAAAATGGTATTAACAATGCCAAAGTAATTTCCCCATTTGCTTAATTTTCCCGTGAAACGAGTGGACAACATGGAAATCCCAACGTTGGTTACGGAAATCAATCCAAAAGGAACAAGGGCAGTCCAGGGGCCCCAATCTACGAATTTATCGAGACGTGAGTTGAGGTAACCAGATGCAATCGCAATCCCAACGACCAAAGCAACCCCGAAGAGGTCAAACCATTTGGATGTCGCAAAAATTTTTAGTGATTTTTTCATATATTAAGATATCTTTCTTTTTTAACAAATATTATACAACTAAATGAAAGTAAAATCAAATGATAGAAATAAACCCCTGAAAATAAAATTTTCAGGGGTGGTTGGGATACTTGAGAAATTAGTCGATTTTCTCGACATAGAGTTGTTTGGCAATGTCCATACTTACTTGTAAATCCTCGTTTTTACTGATGATAGTGAAGGTATTGCTGAAGCCATCAAACTGCTGGACTTGGAGATGATCACCGATGTGAAGCGAGTGCTTATCCAAATAATTGAGAATCTCAAAACTATCATGCACCCGAGTCAGGAGGTAGGAGCCAGCTTCCTTGATGTCAGCTAGTGGCAGGTTATTAATTTCAACTAGGAGTTCTCCCTTGGCAGGAATAGTTCCTCCGTGAGGGCAGGTCTTGGGGAATCCAAGCAATTTTTCTAGTCTCTCCACGAATAGCTCAGAGACAGTATGTTCCAAGACTTCAGCTTCCTCGTGAATCTGGTCACTCGTATAGTCTAAATGATGGACTAGAAAAACTTCAATCAAACGGTGCTTACGATAGAGCTCAGAGACCAGCTTGAGACCGAGGTCGGTCAGTAGATAACCGCATTCTTTGTCCTTGAGGATGAGATTTTCACTCTTCATCCGTTTAATCATTTCAGTTACGGCAGGGGGAGAGACTTGCATGCGGGCCGCAATTTCCTTGTTGGTAATTTTATGCAGGTCTATGCCAATTTCATAAATACACTTTAGATAATCTTCTTTATTCGGGGTCATTCGTTTCCTCTTGTCTAATATCTTTATCTAGTATATCAAAAAAAGCTAGATTTCTCTAGCTATCTGCCACAATGGCTTCTAATTTAGTTCTTTAGCAGCTGCAATTGCGGCTTCGAAGTTTGGTTCAGAGTTGATATTATCCACGTATTCAACGTAGCGAATCGTATTGTCAGTGTCGAGGATAAAGACTGCGCGTGCCAATAGGTGCCACTCATTGATTAAGAGAGCATAATCACGTCCAAAGGAATGGTCGAAATAGTCTGAGAGCATGATGGCATTTTCAATACCTTCAGCACCACACCAACGTTTTTGGGCAAATGGTAGGTCCATAGAAACAGTCAAGACGACCGTGTTGTCCAGTCCAGCCAGTTCTTCATTAAAGCGACGCGTTTGAGTTGAGCAGATACCTGTATCGATAGAAGGCACGACACTCAAGACTTTTTTCTTACCATCAAAATCAGCCAGAGATTTTTTAGAAAGGTCTGTTGTAGTGAGTGAAAAATCAAGTGCCTTGTCGCCGACTTGTAGTTGTTTACCTGTAAAGCTCACAGGATTTCCGAGAAAAGTTACCATAAGATACTCCAATCTTTTTTCTTCCATTGTAGCTGAAACGGTCAGAATTTTCCAATGATTTGACTGGAAATGTAGGCATAGAAAAAACGCCAGCTCATGTGAGAATGACGTTTTTCAGAGTCTTATACTCAATGAAAATCAAAGAGCAAACTAAGAAGCTAGCCACAGGTTGCTCAAAACACTGTTTTGAGGTTGCAGATGGAAGCTGACGTAGTTTGAAGAGATTTTCGAAGAGTATTATTTTGCCAATCCTTCAGCAATCTTGTCAAGGTTGTATTTCATCATGTTGTAGTAGCTGTCGCCTTCTTTACCTTGTTCTGCGATAGAGTCAGTAAAGATTTGTGCGTAGATTGGGATATTTGTATCTTGTGAGACAGTCTTCATTGGACGGTCATCTACACTTGATTCTACAAAGAGTGATGGAACTTTTGTTTGGCGAAGTTTTTCAACCAAGGTCTTGATTTGTTCAGGTGTTCCTTCTTCTTCAGTATTGATTTCCCAGATGTAGGCACTTGGGACACCATAGGCTTTAGAGAAGTATTTGAATGCTCCTTCGCTGGTTACAATGAGTTTCTTTTCAGCAGGGATGTTATTAAATTTATCCTTACTTTCTTTATCAAGTTTGTCTAACTTATCAGTATATTCTTTGAGATTTTTTTCATAGAATTCCTTGTTGTTAGGATCTTTAGCGCTCAATTGTTTGGCGATATTTTTAGCAAAGATAATTCCATTTTCAAGGTTAAGCCAAGCGTGTGGGTCTTCTTTACCTTTTTCATTTTTTCCTTCAAGGTAGATAACATCAACGCCTTCGCTGACTGCAAAGTAGTCTTTGTTTTCAGTTTTCTTAGCATTTTCTACCAATTTGCTAAACCAAGCATTGCCACCTGTTTCAAGGTTGATACCGTTATAGAAAATGAGGTCAGCCTCAGAAGTTTTCTTAACATCTTCAGGGAGTGGTTCGTATTCGTGTGGGTCTTGTCCAATCGGAACGATACTGTGAAGATCAATCTTGTCACCAGCAATATTTTTAGTAATATCAGCGATGATTGAGTTTGTAGCAACAACTTTTAGTTTTTGACCAGAAGCTGCATCTTTTTTTCCGCTAGCACATGCTACAAGAGCAATAACGGAAAGAAAGAGAACGAGTAATGTACCTAATTTTTTCATTAGATCCTCCAATTTATTGGGGTTTTGCCCCTTATTTTAACAAATGTTTATTTTTCAGTTTCAAATATCGTTGTTTAGGAGAGATAAAGAAACTGATTAAGAAGAAGCTAGCAGCTGTAAGTACGATGCTAGAACCAGCTGCTAAGTTTAAACTATAGCCAATAAAGAGTCCCAAAACTGAAGCTGTAGCTCCAAAGGTTGAGGAAAGGAAAATCATACTTTTCAGGCTATTAGCATACAGATAAGCAGTTGCAGCTGGGGTAATCAGCATGGCTACAATCAGGATAGTTCCAACACTTTGCATGGCTGTCACAGACACGAGAGTCAGGAGTATCATGAGGAGGTAGTGATAGAAATTGACAGGCATTCCCATGGCTTTAGCCAGAAGTTCATCAAAGGAAGTTATCAAGAGTTGCTTGAAGAAAATCCAGATTAACAAGAGAATGACCGCCCCTACGCCCATAGTGATAAACATATCCGTATCTTGGACGGCTAGAATATTACCAAAAAGGATATGGAAAAGGTCAGTTGAACTTTTAGCGACACTAATCAAGATGATACCGAGGGCTAAGAAAGAAGAAAAGGTAATGCCGATGGCGGTATCGCTTTTGATAATCGAGTTCCCCTTGATGTAGGTAATGATGATAGCAGCTAGCAATCCAAAGACAATGGCTCCGATAAAGAAGTCAACGCCTAAGATGAAGGAGAGGGCTACACCTGGTAAGACAGCATGTGAAATAGCATCTCCCATGAGTGACATCCCACGTAGAATGATGAAACATCCCACAGCTCCAGCTACGACCCCGACGACAATAGCTGTTATCAAGGCATTTTGTAGGAAATGGAATTTTTGCAATCCATCGATAAATTCTGCAATCATAGGTCACCTCCATTGAAAAAGAGTCGATTACCGTAAGCTTCTTTGAGATTGGCTTCGGTAAAGGTTTCTTTGGTTGGACCAAAGGCAATCACTTCTCGATTGACAAGTAAGACTTGATCGAAGTAGTGGGAAACCTTGCTGAGGTCGTGGTGAACGATGAGAACCGTCTTACCAGCTTTTTTCAAATCTCTCAGCGTATTCATGATGATTTCCTCACTGACAGAGTCAATCCCAACAAAGGGTTCATCCAAGAGGATATAATCGGCTTCCTGCACCAAACATCTGGCAATCAAGACCCGCTGGAATTGACCTCCAGACAGTTGACTGATTTGACGTTCAGCGTAGTCAGCTAGGCCGACGATTTCAAGGGCTTCCTCTACTTTTTTCCAATGTTTAGCATTTAAACTGCGAAAGAGAGGAATAGAAGGAAATAGTCCTAGCGAGACACATTCCTTGACCTTGATGGGAAAGTTGTAGTCGATATTGATTTTTTGTTCGACATAGGCAATTCGGTGTAAGGATTTTTTAACTTCCTTGTCATCGAGAAATGCCTGACCTTGATGTGGGATAATTCCCAGCATACCTTTTAATAATGTTGATTTTCCGGCGCCGTTTGGACCAATGATTCCGGTAATTGTTGGTCCTTGGAGCACTAGTGAAATATCCTTAAGTGCCAACGTTTCTTTGTAGGAGACACTGAGGTTTTCGATACGTATCATAAACTTGTATTCCTCCTTACTCTTAATATACCTTAAAAAAAAAATTAAGTCAAGTTAATTTTTGAAAAATTTAAAATAATAACTGAAAATGATGAAAAAGGAAAGTCCATTTTTAATTGCATTCCCAAGCAATTTTTGTTAAGCTAGCAATAACTTAAAAAATGAAAGCGAGAACAAGATGACACGTTATCAAGATGATTTTTATGATGCAATCAATGGAGAATGGCAACAGACAGCTGAAATCCCAGCAGATAAGTCTCAAACAGGAGGTTTTGTTGATTTAGATCAGGAAATTGAAGAACTTATGCTTACGACTACAGATAAGTGGTTGGCAGGTCAAGATGTTCCAGAGGATGCTATCTTGGCAAATTTTGTCAAATACCACCGCCTAGTTCGTGATTTTGACAAGAGAGAAGCTGACGGTATCACACCTGTTTTATCTCTTCTTAAAGAATTCCAAGAATTAGAGACTTTTGCAGATTTCACTGCTAAATTAGCAGAGTTTGAACTTGCTGGCAAACCAAACTTCCTTCCTTTTGGTGTATCACCAGACTTCATGGATGCCAGAATCAATGTTCTATGGGCCAGTGCTCCAAGCACTATCTTGCCAGATACAACCTACTATGCAGAAGACCATCCTCAACGCGAAGAGCTCTTGACTCTTTGGAAAGAAAGCAGTGCAAATCTTCTCAAGGCTTATGATTTCTCTGATGAAGAAATTGAAGATTTGTTAGAGAAGAGATTAGAACTAGACCGCCGAGTTGCGGCAGTGGTGCTTTCTAATGAAGAAAGTTCAGAATATGCTAAACTCTACCATCCATATGCTTACGAAGATTTCAAGAAATTTGCGCCTGCCCTACCTTTGGATGACTTCTTCCAAGTCGTTCTTGGACAAGTACCAGACAAGGTTATCGTAGACGAGGAACGTTTCTGGCAAGCAGCAGACCAATTCTATAGTGAAGAAGCATGGCCTATCCTCAAGGCAACCTTAATTTTAAGTGTTGTGAATCTCTCAACCAGCTATTTAACAGAAGAAATTCGTGTCTTGTCAGGTGCCTATAGCCGTGCGCTTTCAGGAGTTCCAGAAGCCAAAGACAAGGTCAAGGCAGCCTACCAGCTGGCACAAGGTCCTTTCAAGCAAGCTTTAGGCCTATGGTATGCCCACGAAAAATTCTCTCCAGAAGCTAAAGCAGATGTGGAGAAAAAAGTAGCGACTATGATTGATGTTTATAAGGAACGCTTGGCTAAGAATGACTGGCTGACTCCTGAAACTCGTGACAAGGCCATCGTTAAACTCAATGTTATCAAGCCTTATATCGGTTACCCAGAAGAATTGCCAGAACGCTACAAGGACAAGGTAGTGGATGAGACTGCTAGTCTTTTTGACAATGCTCTAGCCTTTGCGCGTGTGGAAATCAAACACAGTTGGAGCAAGTGGAATCAGCCTGTAGACTACAAGGAATGGGGCATGCCTGCTCATATGGTCAATGCCTACTACAATCCACAGAAGAACCTGATCGTCTTCCCAGCGGCTATTTTACAGGCTCCTTTCTATGACTTGCATCAGTCATCTTCTGCTAACTACGGTGGTATTGGGGCGGTTATTGCCCATGAAATTTCCCACGCCTTTGATACCAACGGAGCATCCTTTGATGAAAATGGTAGTCTCAAAGATTGGTGGACAGAGAGTGACTATGCTGCCTTCAAGGAGAAAACACAAAAAGTCATTGACCAATTTGATGGACAGGATTCTTATGGAGCAACCATTAACGGTAAATTGACTGTGTCAGAAAACGTGGCTGACTTGGGAGGAATCGCTGCAGCGCTTGAAGCAGCGAAGAGAGAACCAGACTTCTCAGCAGAAGAATTCTTCTACAACTTCGGTCGCATTTGGCGCATGAAAGGTCGTCCAGAATTTATGAAACTTTTGGCTAGTGTCGATGTGCACGCACCAGCCAAACTCCGTGTCAATGTACAAGTACCAAACTTCGATGATTTCTTTACAACCTATGATGTCAAAGAAGGAGACGGTATGTGGCGTTCGCCAGAAGACCGCGTGATTATTTGGTAATGAATTCAATCTAATACTAAAATCCGTAAATCTGCATGGGATGGGTTAAAGAGGTTAACATGAAGAAATTTTTAATGATGCTTTCAGCTATTCTTACTGTTTTTGTTTTAGCATCTTGTGGTGCAAATAAAAAAGATGAAAAAATAGAACCTTCGGCAACACAATCATCTTCTACCAAAGAGGAACTGAAGGAAAGCTCTACGAAGTCAGAGAGCCAAACTAGTACAAGTTCTTCAATGGCAACGCCGTCAACAACAATGGAAACGAAAAGCGAAACAGGAAAAGATTTGTACAAGGAAGTAATAGAGCGGTACAATCACTATCAGGCACTTTTAAGTAGTGGTGACCGAGAATCCTTGTATGAAAAGTTGAAACAGAATAAGATTTTTTCTGAAGAGTATGGCTATATCTTTACACTAAGCACCTACGATAAACCAGCTAGTCTTCATTATGTGTTTGCTGATTTAAATAATGATGGTCAGGATGAATTAATTATTGGAGATAAAAAATATATAGGAGCCATTTACTATTTAGAGAATAAACAACCAAAGTTGCTTCATACAGCTTATGTAGCTTCTGCAGGTGGTTTTCGTTCCAGTTTAGTTATTTATGAAAACGGTCAAGTCAGATATGCAGACTGGCAGTCAACACGACCAGAAATGAACTTAAGTCTGTATGCTTTTGATAAAGACGGAGTACAGAAGATTAAAGAAGGTATCTTTCAAATTGGTAGTGATCAAAAGCCAGAGCAAATCTTAGAGATTTCTTCTAATGCACTTGATTTAGCTAAATTTGATTGGAAAGAATTTGAGCCAGTCAACTAGTATTTGATGAAATTCAATACTAGACTAGATTCTAAGATCAAAGAATGGAGAATTGAATAGCAATATACAAAAACCAAGGATAAAAATTCCTTGGTTTTTTGCTTGCTAGAAAAAAGGATTAAAGGTCTTTTCATGGGCGATGGTCGTAGCAGGTCCATGCCCTGGATAGACATCGTAGTTTGGTAGGGTGAAGAGTTGGGTTTGGATACTATGGAGTAGCTGCTCTGTACTACCAGTCGGAAGATCTGTCCGTCCGATTGTTTCTCTAAAGAGGGAATCTCCGGTCAAGACTAGGTGAGCCTCAGGAAAGACGATTGAAACGCCGCCGATAGAGTGACCTGGTGTTGGCAAGACGGTAAAACGAAATTCCTCAAGCTGGTATTCCTCATGAAAGACAAAGGTGTGCTCTGCTGGTTTTGCAACCACATCTGCCATATCATCATGACGAGGGAGACCAGAGAGATTATCGACTGGAGTGTAAAGCCAGCTAGCTTCGCTCTCTGCGATATAGACAGGAGGATTGCCAAAAGTTTCGCGAACTAGGTCCAGACTCATGATATGGTCATAATGAGCGTGGGTCAAGAGAATAGCGCAGATCGGTTTGTTGATGCTCTCTATTGTCTGACGAATGGCTTCCCAATGGCTACCAGGATCGACAACGATGAGGTGTTTTTCACCTTCTAGGTAATAGGTGTTTTCATAGGCAACAGGATTCACAGTTTTATGGATTTTCATACTAGCTCCAATCTCAAAGAATGTACTAAATTAAGTATAGCACAGTTAGGGAGAATAAAGTGGATAGAAAATCCTTCTCTTTTAAAGAATGTTAGTTGCTATCTACTTCATTCTGTTCAAAATAGGGGTGGCTGTTTTACAGCTAGGAACTAGCTAGAATTTTTAATGATTTCACAGAGATTTTAAATGAGTTGGAGAGTAAATGATTAAAAAATGATAATGAATTAAGAAAAGTGCATCTATTAATGGAATAAAGTTTGTGATAAAAGAAAATAAAATATACATGTAAAGTTAATTTGCGTTAATATATTGAATTCTCAAAACTCTAGTATCTAACCTATAACAACTTGCTATATCTAATCATACAAGTCAAAGAGTCTGAAAATTATTGTATTTTTGGAAAATATTTATTTTTAATTTAGAATAAAAAAAAGAAGCTATTTTATTTGCTATGCACTAGAAAATATGATATCATAAAGTCGTATGTTGTAGACAATTTTATGATATTGAAAATGACCTCTAACATCTTTTGTTTCAGCTGAGTTTAGCAGTTAATTTTCGATATCAAGAACTTGTAAACTAACATCAAAATAAAAAAGGAGGTTGTAGGTCTAAATGAAAGGCAAGCAACAAGATTATAGAGTATAGAAATATATACGATACGGAATTCGTAAATATAGTTTTGGTGCAGCGTCGGTAGCTATTGCGGCTGGACTTATGTTCCTAGGAAATGGGGCTGTATCAGCAACTGAAGTACAGGGAACTGAAGTGGCAGTAGCATCAACGACATCAAAAGTACAAGATGGGGTTCCGTCATCTGACAAAGGAAAATCTGAGTCAGAGACTGCATCTACCAACGCAACAGTAGAAAGCAAATCAGAAGCTATTAAGGTTGCAGATAAAGTAGCTTTGACAAATAAAGTAGCAGCTTTGGAAGCGAAATTGTCTACTGCTAAGAAAGCGGACGCAGCAGCTCAAACAGCAGTTAAAGAAGCATTGGTTTCAGCTAAAGCAATTCTAGCGAAGGCAGATGCTAGTCAAGCAGATGTTGATGCAGAAGTAGCTAAAATTGCTGATTTGACTGCTGTTTTGACAGAGTCAGACGCAACTGCTCAAAAAGCTGAAGAGGCAAAAAAAGCAGAGGAAGCTAAAAAAGCTGAAACAGCAAAAACAGCTACCCCTATCACTGAGGCTAAAAAAGTTTTGGACCAAGTGACGTCAGAAGCGGAAGTAACTAATGTCCTTGCAGAAGAAGCTGTTCGTAAGAATCATGTTGAGGGTGAAAATAAAGAAGCAATCGAAGCGGCGGTTGCAAAAAACAAAGAGATTATTGCAGAAGCTAAAAAGACCTTGGACGTAAAAGACTTGACTGTCAAAGAAATTGATGCTCAACTTTCACGCTTAAACGAGTCTATCCTTGCGGTATACAATGACCTTAAAAAAGCAGGAATCGGTCGTGATGGGAAGCTTGCTGTAGCCTTAGCACCTCAAGATTTCTATGCTGAAGCAACTGCTAATTCAAACGGTACACGTACCACTCATTTTAATCCTGTTACTGCAGCAACTGCTACAGGTATGGATATTTATAAGTACAATCCTGACGGAACAGCGACTCGAGATGGTTCTAATCAGTCAGGAGAGTTGAATAGAGTAACTACTGTAACAGGAGGGACTGCTGAAGGTTTAGAAGTTGTTGTCTATTCTAATCAACGTAATGGTTCAGAAATTAACCCTGCTAATGGTTTGACATCTGCTGAAGGTGGTAAAATAGGTCACAACAACAAGGGACGTATGGATTATCCCCTTACTCCAGAAATGGCTAAAAAACTAGCTAAAGAAGCAGAACTTTGGAGAGGTAAACCTCGTCCAAGTGGTAGCAATAATTTTTCAGGTGGTGCCAATGTATTCTCAAATGGAGGTCCATACGAATTCCTTGCAACAGAAATCTATAAATTGGGATATGAGCAAGGAATTGATCGTGTCTACATTCCAGGTATCAAGTCTCGATTTGGAGTGACAGATGCAGCGGCTAAAAAAGGTTGGTCCTTTACAGGTATTGATGGTTCAGGACTTGCTGCTACACCTTACAATCTACCTAATGGTCTTGTGTATGATGCTACAAACGATGTTGTCGAAGGGATTGTTACAAGTAATATTGAAAATGGGGTACAAGACTTCAAACTTAAAGCAATCTTTACAAACAGCAAAACAGGTGCAGTAGTAACAACTCAATTTGCAAATATGCGTTTGGGTTGGGTAGGTTGGATCGATACAACTCCGCCAACTATCGCAACAGATAATGCAGTCTACGAACGTACAGTTGGCCAAGACATCGATATTGATATCAAGTATCAAGACGCATCAGGTGCTCGTACAATGCGCGGTCGAAGTGCGAACGTATCTTATACTAAAGCTGATGGGACAACAACATTGATTCGTCAACGATATGAAACTGCCGTAACTGGTATTGCTGGTGTCAATGTAAATAAACAAAGTCAAGTTCTTGATGAAACAGCAACAACAATTCCAGGTGTTAGCTATCAGATGGATCCAAATAAAAGAGCGGAGTCTGTTACTATTGATGGTCAAGCTTCATATAATTCTCCTGCTAAATTGTCTGGTGCCTTGACCGAAGCAGGTGTGTTTTATGTATCAACTTTTGCTAAAGATTACAATAGTACTGATGGTTCACGTGAACAGTGGATTCAATCTGGTCAGGAAACACAAGGAAATATTACAGTTGTCGTTAAACCAAAAGTAGAAGCTTTGAATATTGAAACCTACTCAGAAACTGTTCCTGTGACTATTTCTAAAGGTGCAACAAACGCTGTAGTTACTATGCCAGATGGAACGAAGACTGTCCTTCAAAATCAAAATGGAAGTTGGGTTGTAGTTGCATCAGGAGAAGATGTAGATGGCAATGCAGTAACAACAACCAATAGGGCTGCAGCAGTAGGCACAAATTTGGGTACAGTAGGTGGAAAAATTAATGTTCCAGTTACACAAGCTGCAACTGCAAAAGCTGGAGTGGATAACATCAAGGTTGAAGCAATCACTGAAAATATCAAGGCTACTTTCCTACGTAATAAGGTAGTGCTGAAAGATGTGGACAAAACTACTCATGAAGCTACGTTGAACTCTAAAACTGGTCATTGGGAGCTTCCAGCAGAATATTCTACTATTCAGACTACGAATGCAGACGGAACATATACATTAACTAAACGTCAAGTCTATACTGAGACTCAATTAGATGGTTCTCAAAACTTCTATATCTATACATACAAACGTACATTTGAAACAGATGGAACAATTAAGAGTGTTGATGCGGTAACTCGTCATAAAACAACAGTTGCAAGTAAAAATGGAACATCTGCAGATGGAATGTCTGTTACAGTAACCTACAATAAAGTTACAGATGCATGGACTGCTTCTGATGGTTCTACTGTGATAGCTACTAAACTTGGAGATTCATCATGGGACATCAAGACTTCATCAGGATTTGGTGGTGAAGTTCGTGCTCGCAAAGCAACAAGCACAGATGTTGCGACTATCATTAACACAAAACCAACTGCAAAATCAACAAGCTATGAATCAACTAAGGGAACAACTGTTGACCTTCGTAATGCGGCACAAGCTGCAGTTACGATTGCAGATAAAGAAGATACTGCTCATAGTAAAACGACTTACATTACTCGTTTGACAGTAACATCACCATCTGGAGCTCAAAAAGTATATGATACAAAGACAGATGCTGCAGCTTACACATTAGCTAGTAACTATGTTTTATCAGAAGTGGGTGTGTATAAAGTTGTTGTAGATGTGATTGATAGTAACGGAAATGTTGTTACGGCTACTTTGGATGGTACAGATTCAGGTACAGATTCAGGTGCAGGTTCATCTGTAGCTCAAACAACTTACACCATTACGGTTAAGGATACGATTGTAGGTCACAATGTTACATCATCTGATATCCAAGGAGCTACTCAAACAGGAACACCAACCTTTACTTCTGTAGGTGATGGTTCAACCATCTCACCAAGTGCAACATCACTAGCTAAGTTGGTTGCCACTGATGGTAGTCTAGTTGAGACTTTAAAAGTTGCAAATGAGGGAACTTATACAATTAACCCAGCAACAGGTGTTGTAACCTTCGAACCACTTCCAACATTCACAGGACCAGCAACTCCAGTAACTGTCCAACTAACTGCTATTTTAGGTAGAGATGCTAACAATGCTAATATTACTGCAACTGCGACAGCTACATATACACCAACAGTAGTTCCAGTAAAACCAACAGCAGTAGCATCTCAAACAACTGGACCTCAAGGGAAAGCCCAAACTTCTGCTATTAAGTTTGACGCAGCAGATACAGATGATACAACTGTAAACTTTGCTAAAGGAACAGTTTCTATTGATGCAAATACAACAAAATCTGTTGATCTTAATACAGCATCAGTAACTCTTCTTAATGAAAACGGTGATGCTGTACCGTCTGTAACAGTTGCAAATGAGGGAACTTATACACTGGATAAAGCGACAAATGTTATTACTTTCCAACCAGTCGCAACATTCACAGGAACTGTTACAAAACCAGTTAATGTACGTATTGCAGATGCAAATAGTACTACTGTAACAACTACTTACACTCCAACTGTTACAGATGTAACTATGACAGCTGAAAATGCAACATCTGAAGACGTTCAAGGTAAAACACAAACTGGAACACCAGAATTTGAAACATCAGATCCATCAGTAACGATTGCAACACGTCAGTTGATTGATCCATCAACGATGCAACCAACTACTAGTGTTACAATTGCAAATGAAGGAACATACACAATTGATCCAACAACAGGTGTTGTAACCTTCGTACCAGTCCCAACATTTACTAGAGAAGGAACAGGAGTAACTGTTCAAGCAACAGACTCAAATGGTGAGACAGCAACAGCTACTTATAAACCAACTGTAACACCAATCACGATTACTGGTGAAGATGTAACATCTAAGAATATTCAAGGTGAACAGCAGTCAGAAACACCACTATTCTCATCATCAGATGAGAGTGCTCCAGTATCAAATTACAAACTTGTAGATCCAGCTACTGGAAATCCAACGACTGAACCTTCAGTGACTGTTGAAAATGTTGGTACATACACAATTGATTCAACAACAGGTGTAGTAACATTCCAACCAGTTGCAACTTATAAAGGAACACCAACACCAGTAAAAGTTCAAGCATCAGCTACTATTACTAATGAAAAAGGTGAATCAACAGTCATCACAGGTACAGCTACCTATACTCCAACAGTAGTTCCTGTAGCCCCAACAGCTAAAGAATCAGCGACAGTTGGTAAACAAGGTCAAGCGCAAACGTCACAAATTGTTTTTGACACCCCTGATACAGATGCTACAACATTGAACTTCGCTAAAGGAGAAACATCTGAAGTATTAGGTGAAGATGGTCAACCAAAATCAGTTGCTCTTAATAAGAGTACTTTGACACTTCTTGATGCGAACGGAAATTCTGTAACTACAGTTACGGTTGATGGTGAAGGAACTTACACTCTTGATAAAACAACTAATGCCATTACATTCCAACCAACTGAAGAATTCACAGGCAAAGCTACACCAGTGCGTGTGCAAATTGCAGATGTCAACGGTACTACTGTAACAACTAATTACACTCCAACTGTTGTTGCTGAAGATGGAACTGTCATTGTTGAGTACAAGGATGAAGAAGGTAACGTTATCTCTCCTTCAACAACTCCAGTAAACAACGAAAAAGTAACAACTCCATTTACAACTGAACCAAAAGAAATTACTGGTTACACTCTTGTTAAAGTGGCAACAACAAATGGTACGGTTGATGAAGCTACTAAGAATGTTTCAGGTAAGGTTACAAATGATACAACTACTGTAACATATACTTATAGAAAGAATGTTCAAACAGCAACTATTTCTTACTATGATGTGACAACTGGTGCAGAAGTTGCGATTGATTCAGCTAAAGTACCAGCAGCATCTGTTGAGACAGTAGAAGGTGTTTATAACGGTGCTATCGACTTTACTAATCGTGAAAAAGCAATTGCAGCTCTTGAAAAAGCTGGCTATACGTTAGTAGAAGACAGTTTCGTTGCAGCAACGACAGCTGATAAACTGTTTGATAACGACACAGCGGTAACTCAAAACTTCAAGGTAACAGTTAAACAACGTGTGGAACCAGTAACTCCAAATGATGAGAAACCTGTTCCAGGTCAACCAGTTAATCCAGAAGATCCAAACTCACCAGTATGGCCAAATACTGCAGAAAATCTTGAGTTAACTAAGACAGTTACTCGTACAATCAAGTACCGCTACAACGATGAGAATGGTAAAGAAGTAACAGCTGATGAAGTTCAAACAGTAACCTTCACACGTAGCGCAAGCGTTAACTTGGTAACAGGAAATGTGGAATACACTGACTGGTCAGCAGCACAAACGCTTGAGGAAGTAGTTTCTCCAGAAGTAGCTAATTATACTTACGATAAGGAAACTGTTCCAAGTCTTGAGGTAACAAACGAGTCAACTGATAGTACAGTATACGTTATCTATAAACCAGTAGCGCCAACTACAACACCTGCTACATCAACTGATATCCAAGGTAAGCCACAGACAGGTACTCCAACATATAAACATGCTGATGGAACTGAGTTGAAACCAACAACAGATAATCCAGCTAAGTTCGTTGGAACTGAGGAAACAACTATTCCAGCTACTAAGGATGGTAAGACAGTTGGTACATATACAATCGATCCAACTGGTACAGTAACCTTCACACCAAATAAAGACTTCGTTGGCACACCAGATCCAGCTAAAGTAGTTGTAACAGATCCTACAAATGGTACAACTGTTGAGTCAAGTTACACTCCAACTGTAACCCCAGTTACACCAACAGGTGTGGATACAGGTTCTACAGGTCCTAAGAACACTCCTCAATCTGGTACACCAACATTTGTACCTGGTCATAAAGATGTACCAATGGACAATACTGTTCCTGCTAAATTTGAAGATGGTACAACAAGTAAAACAGTTCCAAACGAAGGAACATATACTGTTGATCCAACAGGTAAGGTAACCTTCACACCAAATAAAGATTTCGTTGGAACTGCAACAGGAGTAACTATTGTACGTAAAGACACTAACGGAACAGAGGTAAAAGCTAAGTATACACCAACTGTTTATGAAGTGAAGTCTGATACACAAGTTGCAACTGTAACTTACAAAGATACTAAGGGAACAATTCTTGGTGAAGTGGATATCCTTCAAGGTGATTCTGGTTCTGAAATGAACTACTCTACTGCAGAACGTATCAACGCACTGAAAAAACTTGGCTACGAACTTGTATCTGATGAGTTTACAAAAGCTGATGGCAGCAAGCAATCATTTGATAATGATACAAATGCTGTTCAAAAATTTGTAGTCACTGTTCAACCACGCCTTGTTCCAGTTATTCCAAGTGATGTGACACCAGTTCCAGGTCAACCAATTAATCCAGAGGATCCAAACTCACCAGTATGGCCTGAAAGCGTTAAGGAATTGACAACTTCAGAAGAAGTAACTCGTACAATTACTTATGTTGATGAAGATGGTAAAGAGGTTACTACTTCTGTGACTTCATCAGTTAAATTCACTCGTGATGCTAAGGTGAACTTAGTGACAGGTGAAGTTACTTACGGCGAATGGAAAGCAGCTACAACTGATGTTCTTTCTGGTAACAAACTTCCACTTGTTAAAGGTTATATTGCAGTAAGTGGAGATATTGAAGCATCTACTAAGGATCAAACTGTTAAGGCTGAAGACAAAGATATCGTTCAAAAAGTTGTCTATAAGAAACTTGGAGCCTTGATTCCAAACGTGCCAGGACAAACAAATCCTCCACGTATTGATTATCCAAATGATCCAAATGGTGATCCAACTAAACCAGGTGTACCAACGGAAGATATTGTAATTCCTTATGTTCCAGGTTACATTCCAAGAGATAAAGATGGAAATCCATTGAAACCAGTTGATCCAGAAGATCCAACTAAAGGTTATGTGCCACCAACATTACCAACTGATCCAAGTCAAGATACACCAATCAACTATACTAAGATTACAACGTCTTATGTGACAGTTGATCCAAATGGTAAAGAAATCTCTATTCCAGATTATCCAACAGTTGAGGGTAACCAACCTAAGAAAGATATCCCAGGATACGAGTTTGTTAAGACTACAACTGATAAAGATGGTAATGTAACTCACGTTTACCGTAAAGTAGTTAAGACAACTACATCATTCGTAGATGGAAATGGTAACCCAGTTTCACCAAATGAAGAAGGTAACCAACCTAAGAAAGATATCCCAGGATACGAGTTTGTTAAGACTACAACTGATAAAGATGGTAATGTAACTCACGTTTACCGTAAAGTAGTTAAGACAACTACATCATTCGTAGACGGAAATGGTAACCCAGTTTCACCAAATGAAGAAGGTAACCAACCTAAGAAAGATATCCCAGGATACGAGTTTGTTAAGACTACAACTGATAAAGATGGTAATGTAAGTCACGTTTACCGTAAAGTTGTTCCTGCTGCTCCAAAACAAGAACAATCTAAACCAGCTCCAGCTAAACCAGCTAAGGAATTGCCAAATACTGGTACAGAAGATCACTCTAGCCTAGCAGCTCTTGGACTTCTTGGAGTATTGAGTGGATTTGGTCTTGTAGCACGCAAGAAAAAAGAAGACTAATGTTTTAATATTTAAAATATTAAACAATTAGAAAGGACGAATTTCGTCCTTTCTTTTTTGATGTTTAGAGCGATAAAACTCCGTTTTTTGAAGTTTTCACAGTTTCGACAACCAAAGACATTTCGTTTGATAAGTTTGGTGAGATTATTGGTTGCTTCCAATTTTGCATTGGAATAGGGGAATTGAAGAGCGTTGACGATTTTCTCTTTGTTCTTTAGAAAGGTTTTAAAGACAGTCTGAAAAGAAGATGAATCTGCTTTAGATTGTTCTCAATGAGTCCGAAAAATTTCTCGGGTTCCTTATTCTGAAAGTGAAAAAGCAAGAGTTGAAAGAGATTATAGTGGTGTCTATACTTAACAAAATCTAAAAGTTTTCTTTGTATATTTTATAGGAACAATTGATTTCAATTTCTCTCTAGATAAAGTTTGAATTACTTCCTGTTTCTAAATTTTTACAAGTCACTTTTGAATATGGTTTGATTAAAAGAAAATCAGTAATTTTAAAAAAGAGCAAGTGATTTGTAAAGATGATATTCTTCTTAATTGATTGTAAAAATTACTAAGATTTATTTTAATATATTAAATTTAGAATATGATAAAAGTAAGATAATAGAGTAATTATTAAAAATTTGAGTACTGAAGTGAAAGAAGTTCGAGCAATCATTTTAGGAGTAGTAAAGAAAAATTATGCTTTTGATCTAAAATATATATATTTAAAAGTGAATAAATTGAAAATGAAATGAAAAAATTGACGTGTTAAGTAGATTGTTTTATAATTAAATTTAGAGGATTTTGATGGATAAAATTTCTGTTTTCAAAAATAGTATCCTCTGATTTTTAGAAATTGGTTTAATATGAAAGAAAAAATAATGCAATCATCAAATCAGCGACAACTATTCTCTTTTCGTAAGTATAAAGTTGGCCTCTGTTCTGTTTTATTAGGTACAGCGTTGATTTTTGGAGCTTCAGTGTCTAGCCCTGTTAGTGCAGCTGAACTTGAGAAAAAACCTTCTGTTACAGAAGGAACTGATGTTACAGGAAGCAGTACGGTGTCTAGTCCTAATGATGCTTCCAATGGGGTATCTAATCATACAAATAAAGTAGAAGCTGCTCCCATAGTCAATGTAACAGCTAGTGCTGATGAGATGAAAAAAGAAGACGATTACTACGCTCGTGAGATATTCAAGGGTTCAGAAGTGGTATCGGTAGATGACGTACAGACAAATAATAAGGTAGATAAGAGTATTGATCTTAGTTCAGATTTGAAAAAGGTCAAGAATTTAACCAATGCTACAGTTCATGTTGAGTTTAAAGCAACAGAAACGGTACCAAATTTATACAGTGTATTTTCTGCCTCTAGTAATTCAAATCGAAATGAGTATTTCCTTTTAGGAGTAAGTGGAAACAAGCCTGTTGTAGAGGCTAGAACAGGAAAAGAGGGGAACTATCAGTACGATCGTTTTGAAGATGGAAAGGAAAGTATTCGTCCTAATGAGTGGAACTCGTTGACCTTTACTATTTCTCGACCTAATGTTAATGTAGATGCTGGTGAGGCAAAACTTTATGTTAATGGTAGGTTATCCAAAGCTTCTACTAAATCGGGTCTTTTTTTGACAGCTATGCAAAACTTGACCAATATGCAGTTAGGAGCTATGCAACGTGGAAATGGTAAAGTTTGGGGGACTAATCTAGATATTCGTAATCTAACGATTTATGATTATGCCTTCAGTGACACAGAGGTAGGACAACGAAGTGCTGTTTTTCTTCGAGATCCTCAGGGAAACAAGTCTCTTAGTTCAGCTGAATTAACAGATAATAAGGTTGTTTTTCAAGCTGGATTGAATGGTCAGAAAAATAGTGATGGTATTTATTCTTATCGTATACCATCATTGCTGAAAACGGCTGATAGTACGATTATTGCAGGAGCAGATGAACGTCGTTTGCATTATTCTGACTGGGGTGATATCGGAATGGTTGTTCGTCGAAGTGAGGATGGTGGTAAAACTTGGGGTGAACGAATTAATATTTTAAATATTCGTGATAATCCAATAGCTAGAAATGCTAATATTGGTTCTCCTATTTCTATTGATATGGTTTTAGTTCAAGATCCTCAGACAAAGAAAATTTATTCTATCTACGATGTCTTTCCAGAAGGACAAGGGATTTTGGGTATGAGTGTTACTCGTGAAGAGTCTTATACAGTTGTCAATGGTCGAACATACCAGATAGTATATAAGGGAAATGAAAAATATACTATTCGGGAAGATGGTTATATTTATGATAGCAATAATCAAAAGACATCTTATCATGTAATCACTAAATCGACTAAGTCTGATAATAAGTACAGTGATACAGGTGATTTGTATAATGGCAGTAAGTTAGTGGGAAATATATATTTTAACCCAACAACTGACTCTCCTTTTCGTGTAGCCAAGGATAATTTTATTTGGATTTCAGAGAGCAATGATGACGGAAAAACTTGGTCAGCACCAAGGGACATTACACCCCAGATAAAAAAAGATTGGATGAAATTTTTGGGTACGGGTCCAGGTTCAGGTATCGCATTGAAGAATGGTCGATATGCAGGACGTTTAGTAGTACCTATGTATTCAACTAATTATGTATCTCATCTCAATGGTTCTCAGTCTTCTCGTGTAATTTATTCTGATGATCATGGTTTGACTTGGAATATGGGAGCTTCTCCTAATGATGGTCGTATCTTCAGAGGGGAAACTTTGAATTCTAATACTATGAGAAACACAGCAGCAGAATTGACTGAGGCTAGTGTTGTCGAGTTAAACGATGGCACACTCAAGATGTTTATGCGTAATCGAAGTGGTCATGTTCAATTTTCTACTAGTAAAGATGGTGGTGCTACTTGGGGTGCTGTTGAAACAATTAGTGATATTCCAGATGTTTATGTACAACTTTCAGCAGTTCACACTGTGCAAAATGGTCGGGAGTACATTGTATTAGTAAATGCTAATGGACGTGGTCGTGAAAATGGTTATGCTCGACTTGCAGAAGTTCAATCAGATGGTAGTTTGAAATGGATTAGACATAATTTGGTCCAAGCTGGTAAGTTTGCTTATAATTCTGTTCAAAATCTAGGTAATGGTGAGTTTGGTCTTCTCTATGAGCACAGTGAAGATAATGAAAATGACTATACTCTTTCCTTTAGAAAATTTAACTGGGATTTCTTAAATCCAAAGGTTCGGGCAGTTTCTGCTCAAGTGACGACAGATGATAACTTAGTTTCTATACGTTATGATGGTGAGGTACTTGCTCGAAAAGGCCTGGTTTTAACATTATCTAATGGTAGAAAACTGCCTTTTGTTACTCAGTATGATCATCGTACCCTTCTTTTCCAATGGCAACCAGAGGATGAGGGGGCGACTGTAACAGGTATTCAAACAGGGACTTTGGATAGCGTGACAGATATTCCACTGGATACTACCAATGTTCGTCTGCCAATCCGTACTCGCACTGTTGAACCAACGGATCCAAAAGTAGCCAATTCTCTCCTTTATCCTGATATCAACAATGACTTAAGGTGGCCAGCTGGTTTGAGCTACAATGATTTGAATAGAACTGTAACCCGAACTATACATTATGTTGCTGATGACGGAAAAGTTTTCCCAGATACAGTACAGACAGTCGCTTATAGTCGTAATGCTATTATTGATCTGGTTAAAGGTACGGTTACTTATGGTTCTTGGGTCTTGGCTAAGTCAGAGTTTGACAGTCTTGTTGTTCCTATACAGGCTGGATATTTGGCTGATAGATCTTTGATTACTAACCAAAATATCGAAAAAGATGTTCATACTTTGGTACCAATTTCGGTGACAACTAGTGTCCGTTATAAGAAATTAGGTTCTTGGATTGTTCAAACTCCAAATTCTGAAATGAATAGGATCTCTTATCCCAATAGCTATTTAGATGCGAGTGTTATCGGTAATCATAGTACGGTTACCATTCCTTATGTAGCGGGTTACCGTGCGATTGGGAAAGATGGGAATTATTTGATCTTGAAAAATACGGATCGTCCAGCAGAAGGATATCTAGCACCACGTCCTGATGATGCCACCCAAGATAGCATCATTCGTTATGATAAAGATAATCAAAGTGCTCAGATTCGTTTTGTAAATCAATCTAATAAAGCGGTCTTATCAACTGTTTCTTTAACTGGAAAAACAGGTGAAGTGATTGATAGTAAGTCTGTAGACAGGGAAATTTTATCTTTTTTGAACAAAGGTTATCGGATTGTTACAGATGAATTTCATCAGATACTAACTCCTGTTTATGGTGACAACAGTCGTGTGGTTACTCAGTTTACTATTGTACTTACACCAAGGGTGGAGAAGATTGATGCTAGTCAGTATAAAGAAAAAGATTCATTGGTAGATAGCCAGTTGAAGCTTACTTGGCCAGCTGGTTTGACAGAAAAAGACTTACAGAAGTCGGTTAGTCGTACGACTCGTTTCTTGAATACACAAGGTGAGGAAATTGCGCCTGCTCACGAAGCTGTTCTTAATTATAGAAGAACAGCAACTGTTAATCTTGTAACCAAAGCTGTTCTTTATACAGGTTGGATTGCTGAACAAAATAAATTTCCGGCAGTTCCAGCTCCAGTTGTGGTTGGTTACCTAGCAAATGAATTAGAGAAACCAGAATTATCAAGCACTCCAAATATCCCAGCAAGAGTGGATGCTATTTATTATCGTAAACTTGGACAATGGGTACTAAAATTACCGTCAGAGACAATAAGAATAACTTATCCTAACGACCGTAGCAATGCAGGACGTGTTGGAACAGAACAGTCAACGACTCCAGTTGTGACAGGTTATCAAGCCAAATATCAAGGTAAAAACCTAGTTTTAGCACAGGATGGAAGAAGTTATATTCTTTCCCTTCCAGAAGATGTTACACGTGATATGATAATTGACTATACTCGTATTCCAGCTGTAGAAGGGAAAGAAGAAGTTCGTGAAACGGTATCAATTCCTTACGAACGCTTGACTGAGGTTAGCTCTGATCTCTATACAGATCAAACTCAGCTGAAACAGTCAGGTCGTGCAGGTTCTAAGACTGTTGTGAAGCTATACCAAACATTAGATGGCGTGAAAACAGACAAGGTTCTCTCTGTCCGTGAGGAAAATGTAGTGGCTTCTCAACCTGAAATTACCTTAGTTGGTACTAAGCCTATTAAGAGTCGAGAAAACGTTGTTAGCACAGAAGAAATCGCACCAGTACTTGTGTACCGAGAAGACCCTTCACTCCTGAAAGGTCAAAGTCAGACTGTTCAAGGTCGTGCAGGTCAGCGTAAGATTATCACTATCTATGAAACAGACCACGGTATACGTACTGGAATTATCCTTTCTCAAACCAGTGAAATTGTGCAAGAAGCAACCCCAACAATCATCTATCAGGGTGTGAAGGTTATCGGTCGTACTATTCCAGAAGATGGTCCTCTATCGCCAATGGTTGAAAAATCAAGTGTGGAAACCCGTATAGAGGAGACTGACTTTACTACTGAATATAGGGATAGTGCTAGCTTACCAAAAGGTCAAACCAAGGTCTTGATTGCAGGAGAGAAAGGTCAGCGTACCATCATTACAGAAATCAGTAGTGACAATGGTGTAGAAACACGTCGTGTGCTATCTAACAATATTACCAAAGAACCGATTAATCAAGTTGTCTTAATAGGGATCAAAGCTGTAGAAGGGAAAGAAGAAGTTCGTGAAACGGTATCAATTCCTTACGAACGCTTGACTGAGGTTAGCTCTGATCTCTATACAGATCAAACTCAGCTGAAACAGTCAGGTCGTGCAGGTTCTAAGACTGTTGTGAAGCTATACCAAACACTGGATGGTGTGAAAACAGACAAGGTCCTCTCTGTCCGTGAGGAAAATGTAGTGGCCTCTCAACCTGAAATTACCCTAGTTGGTACTAAGCCTATTAAGAGTCAAGAAAATGTTGTTAGCACAGAAGAAATCGCACCAGTACTTGTGTACCGAGAAGACCCTTCACTCCTGAAAGGTCAAAGTCAGACTGTTCAAGGTCGTGCAGGTCAGCGTAAGATTATCACTATCTATGAAACAGACCACGGTATACGTACTGGAATTATCCTTTCTCAAACCAGTGAAATTGTGCAAGAAGCAACCCCAACAATCATCTATCAGGGTGTGAAGGTTATCGGTCGTACTACTCCAGAAGATGGTCCTCTATCGCCAATGGTTGAAAAACCAAGTGTAGAAACCCGTATAGAGGAGACTGACTTTACTACTGAATATAGGAATAGTGCTAGCTTACCAAAAGGTCAAACCAAGGTCTTGATTGCAGGAGAGAAAGGTCAGCGTACCATCATTACAGAAATCAGTAGTGACAATGGTGTAGAAACACGTCGTGTGCTATCTAACAATATTACCAAAGAACCGATTAATCAAGTTGTCTTAATAGGGATCAAAGCTGTAGAAGGGAAAGAAGAAGTTCGTGAAACGGTATCAATTCCTTACGAACGCTTGACTGAGGTTAGCTCTAATCTTTATACAGATCAAACTCAGTTGAAACAGTCAGGTCGTGCAGGTTCTAAGACTGTTGTGAAGCTATACCAAACACTGGATGGTGTGAAAACAGACAAGGTCCTCTCTGTCCGTGAGGAAAATGTAGTGGCCTCTCAACCTGAAATTACCCTAGTTGGTACTAAGCCTATTAAGAGTCAAGAAAATGTTGTTAGCACAGAAGAAATCGCACCAGTACTTGTGTACCGAGAAGACCCTTCACTCCTGAAAGGTCAAAGTCAGACTGTTCAAGGTCGTGCAGGTCAGCGTAAGATTATCACTATCTATGAAACAGACCACGGTATACGTACTGGAATTATCCTTTCTCAAACCAGTGAAATTGTGCAAGAAGCAACCCCAACAATCATCTATCAGGGTGTGAAGGTTATCGGTCGTACTACTCCAGAAGATGGTCCTCTATCGCCAATGGTTGAAAAACCAAGTGTAGAAACCCGTATAGAGGAGACTGACTTTACTACTGAATATAGGAATAGTGCTAGCTTACCAAAAGGTCAAACCAAGGTCTTGATTGCAGGAGAGAAAGGTCAGCGTACCATCATTACAGAAATCAGTAGTGACAATGGTGTAGAAACACGTCGTGTGCTATCTAACAATATTACCAAAGAACCGATTAATCAAGTTGTCTTAATAGGGATCAAAGCTGTAGAAGGGAAAGAAGAAGTTCGTGAAACGGTATCAATTCCTTACGAACGCTTGACTGAGGTTAGCTCTGATCTCTATACAGATCAAACTCAGCTGAAACAGTCAGGTCGTGCAGGTTCTAAGACTGTTGTGAAGCTATACCAAACATTAGATGGCGTGAAAACAGACAAGGTTCTCTCTGTCCGTGAGGAAAATATAGTGGCCTCTCAACCTGAAATTACCCTAGTTGGTACTAAGCCTATTAAGAGTCGAGAAAACGTTGTTAGCACAGAAGAAATCACACCAGTACTTGTGTACAGAGAAGACCCTTCACTCCTGAAAGGTCAAAGTCAGACTGTTCAAGGTCGTGCAGGTCAGCGTAAGATTACCACTATCTATGAAACAGACCACGGTATACGTACTGGAATTATCCTTTCTCAAACCAGTGAAATTGTGCAAGAAGCAACTCCAACAATCATCTATCAGGGTGTGAAGGTTATCGGTCGTACTATTCCAGAAGATGGTCCTCTATCGCCAATGGTTGAAAAACCAAGTGTGGAAACCCGTATAGAGGAGACTGACTTTACTACTGAATATAGGGATAGTGCTAGCTTACCAAAAGGTCAAACCAAGGTCTTGATTGCAGGAGAGAAAGGTCAGCGTACCATCATTACAGAAATTAGTAGTGACAATGGTGTAGAAACACGTCGTGTGCTATCTAACAATATTACCAAAGAACCGATTAATCAAGTTGTCTTAATAGGGATCAAAGCTATAGAAGGAGAGGAGGACAAGAAAACACTTCTCATTCCTTCGAATGAGAACATGATTCTTAGTTCTGATAGAAAATTAGTAAATTCTGCTAAGGAGTTACCAAGGACTTCAAGTATTGATGATAACAACTTATTTGTTCTTGGTTCAATAGGACTTCTCTTGAGTTTGGGATTGAGTGTTAGAAAAAGAAAAAATTGAGCATGAAATTTCAAAATTGATAGTAACAGGAGTTTTTCATAAAAATGGTAAAGAATAATTTTAGCATTATGAAAAAGTATTTTAAATATTGCTATGTAAGTAATATATATGGCAATAAACTTAATAGCTTTTTTGGAGATCATATTGGATTATCTTTCCTTGAAATGATGGGGCAAAAGAGCAGTATGATCAAGTTTAGTACGAATCTCTATGTAAATGTCGGTTGTAAAAATAGAGGAAGTTTTAATATTTGATTCTTTTAATTTAAGCAATTCTGTGAATTTTTAACAAATCTCATAAGTAACTCCCTGATGAATCATCTGCTGTTTTCATTATAGTTCTTATGAGATTTTTTCAACAAAATAGGCTCCATAATATCTATAGAGGATTTATCTACTACAAAAATTATAGTTCCTATTCCCAAATTCAGCCCTTCTAGCATGGAAAAATCTGTTATAATAATAGAAAAGGAGGAGCGCATGCACAAGATTTTATTAGTAGAAGATGATCAGGTCATTCGTCAACAGGTCGGGAAAATGCTCTCTGAATGGGGATTTGAAGTGGTTCTGGTAGAAGATTTTATGGAAGTTTTGAGTCTATTTGTTCAGTCGGAGCCTCATCTGGTCCTCATGGATATTGGACTGCCTTTGTTTAATGGCTATCACTGGTGTCAGGAGATTCGCAAGATTTCCAAGGTGCCTATTATGTTTCTATCTTCCAGAGACCAGGCTATGGATATTGTCATGGCAATCAATATGGGGGCGGATGACTTTGTGACCAAGCCTTTTGACCAGCAGGTTCTTCTAGCCAAGGTTCAGGGCTTGTTGCGCCGTTCCTATGAGTTTGGGCGAGATGAGAGTTTACTGGAATATGCTGGTGTGATCCTCAATACCAAATCCATGGATTTACATTATCAAGGGCAAGTATTGAATTTGACCAAGAACGAATTCCAGATTTTACGCGTTTTGTTTGAACACGCAGGAAATATCGTAGCACGTGACGACCTCATACGGGAACTTTGGAACAGTGACTTTTTCATTGATGATAATACCCTCTCTGTTAATGTTGCTCGTTTGCGTAAAAAATTGGAAGAGCAGGGCTTGGTAGGATTTATCGAGACCAAGAAAGGGATAGGGTACGGACTGAAGCATGCTTGATTGGAAACAATTTTTTCTAGCCTATCTGCGTTCCCGTAGTCGTCTGTTTGTCTATCTGATTTCTTTGACGTTTCTGGTCTTACTCTTTCAGTTTTTATTTGCCAGTTTAGGAATTTACTTTCTCTATTTTTTTCTCTTGTGTTGCTTTGTAACCATCTTATTTTTCACTTGGGACATATTGGTAGAAATGCAGGTCTATCGCCAGGAAATTCTCTATGGGGAGAGGGAAGCCAAATCTCCTTTGGAAAGAGCTTTAGCAGAAAAATTAGAAGCGCGTGAGATGGAACTCTATCAGCAGAGGTCAGACGCAGAAAGAAAACTGACGGATTTACTGGATTACTATACCTTGTGGGTCCATCAGATTAAGACCCCCATTGCGGCCAGTCAACTCTTAGTTGCAGAAGTAGTCGACCGCCAACTGAAGCAGCAATTAGAACAGGAAATTTTCAAGATTGATTCCTATACCAATCTAGTTTTACAGTACCTGCGTTTAGAAAGTTTCCATGATGATTTGGTCTTAAAGCAGGTTCAAATTGAGGACTTGGTTAAGGAAATAATTCGTAAATATGCTCTTTTCTTTATTCAAAAAGGCTTAAATGTCAATCTACATGACCTTGATAAAGAAATCGTGACGGATAAAAAGTGGCTGCTAGTGGTTATTGAGCAAATCATCTCAAACAGTCTCAAGTACACCAGGGAAGGTGGCCTGGAGATTTATATGGAAGGCCAGGAACTCTGTATCAAGGATACGGGAATCGGGATAAAAAACAGTGATGTCCTCCGAGTCTTTGAACGTGGATTTTCAGGATATAATGGGCGCCTGACCCAGCAATCATCTGGACTTGGCCTCTACCTATCTAAGAAAATTTCTGAAGAACTGGGGCACCAGATTTGTATCGAGTCTGAGGTTGGAAAAGGAACGATAGTGCGGATTAGATTTGCTCAAGTGAACCTAGTCCTTGAGTGAGAAGAGTAGATAAGAGCCCAGGGTAAAACAACTGGGCTTTTCTATCTTTAACTGTGTATCCTAGTAAATTATTTTATCTACTATAAACAAATCTTTGAGGGATATGAAGACCACGAACGAAAAGGTAGGTCTAGATCAAAAGCAGATTAAGCAAACTAATAACAAGCAAATCTTGACAGTTTTCTTCCTGTAATTTTTGCATTTTTCCATTGGCCTTTGTTTATCATATACTTAGTTTGGTTCTAGAGGTCATTGAAGTAGTCGATGATGCCATGAGGTTGACGATAACTTTCTCTATCTGTTCAATTGATAGATTTCTTCAGAGAAAGACTGTAAAATTTTTGATATAATGTTAAGGATAGACTGACGGATATTTAAAGGATAATTTTCAAAAGAATAACAGGTGAGAAGAAAAATATGTAAGATTGGATAGAAGTCTCTCTACCATCATCCATGCAGAAACAAGATTATATGAAATAAAGGGAGTAACCAATGACCGGAAACTATTCAACACGTGAATACCGTGAGAAATTATATGATGATCTTCATGTTCGATTAAGAGATACAGTGATTTTGATGTGTGCGATTTTTATTGCCTCTATCGGCCTAAATATGAATTCAACAGCTGTCATTATTGGAGCCATGCTGATTTCCCCTCTTATGACACCGATTGTTGGACTCGGATTTGGTTTAGCTATTTTTGATACGCGTTTAATCAAGCAATCTCTAGAGGTTTTATTTACTCAAGTATTGGTCAGTTTGCTTGTCTCGACTCTATATTTCTGGATTTCTCCCTTATCTTATGCAAGTAGCGAATTGATTGCACGAACTTCTCCAACCATTTGGGATGTTCTCATTGCTATTGCTGGTGGGATAGCAGGTGTCATTGGGTCAAGGAAAAAAGAAGCAAATAATATTGTGCCAGGAGTAGCCATTGCAACAGCTCTGATGCCACCTATCTGTACTGCAGGCTATGGTTTAGCTAATGGAAATGTACGATTTTTATTTGGAGCTCTCTATCTTTTCTTGATCAACTGTGTTTTTATCATGCTAACCAATATTGTTGGAACAAGAATTTTGATGAGAAAATCTCCCTTAAGTTCATTTAAAGAGCTAAATATTAAAATGAGAATTGGGTTGATATCCTTGATTGTATTATTGATTCTTCCAGCCAGCTATTCAGCAATCACTCTGACGATAGATCAAGCGCGAAAAGAAGGAATCAAACAGTTTGTAGGAAAAGAGTTCTCCAATCACACGGTCATTAATCAAGTCTACAAGTCAAGGAACAATGAATTGGTCTTGACGGTTGTTGGAGATCCGATTTCAGAAGAAGAATTAGAAACGCTCCACCAAAAACAAGCCTCTTACGGTATTCAATCTGTCCAATTGAAAATCAATCAAGTTCATAATTCGACAAAATTAGATAGTGAGATGACCAAGGAATTTTATGAAACCATTAACAAGTATATCGATCAAAAACTCTCTGAAAAAGATTCACAAAAAGATCTCGTAAAAGAAAATGAAGCAGACAAGGAATGAGGATATTGACCTTATCCAACTCATGAAAGCAAATCTTGTGTGGTGGTTTGGTCAATCACTACTAGCTCGGATTAAATAATACTCTTCGAAAATCAAATTCAAACCACGTCAGCGTCGCCTTACCGTACTCAAGTACAGCTTGCGGCTAGCTTCCTAGTTTGCTTTTTGATTTTCATTGAGTAAAAATATAAAAAGCAACAGCTGAAATAGTTGTTGCTTTTTAGGTAGCTAGGATTTTATCCCAGGTTTTATATCTTATTTCTCAACGCGTGATTTGTTGGCGATATCAGCAAGGATAGCTTGAACAAAGTCATCGACTGAGATAGTTTGTGTTTCTTTTTGGCCGTAGCGACGAACGTTGACTGTTCCGTCTTCCATTTCCTTGTCACCAACGATTAATTGGTAAGGAATCTTGCTTGTTTGTGAAGCACGGATCTTAAACTGCATTTTTTCATTGCGTTCATCCACATCAGCACGGACACCGCGGTCACGGAGTTTCTTCGCTACTTCCCATGCGTAGTCCACGTGTTTCTCGTTAGAAACTGGGATGAGGGTTACTTGGTGTGGTGCAAGCCATGTTGGGAAGGCTCCCTTGTAGTTCTCAATCAAGATAGCTGTGAAGCGTTCCATAGTTGAGATAACTCCACGGTGAATCATGACTGGACGGTGTTCTTCACCATCAGCTCCGATGTATTTGAGGTCGAAACGTTCTGGAAGCAAGAAGTCAAGTTGGATAGTTGAAAGTGTTTCTTCTTTACCAAGAGCGGTCTTAACCTGGATATCCAATTTTGGTCCGTAGAAGGCTGCTTCACCTTCGGCTTCAAAGTAGTCCACGCCCATTTCATCAAGGGCAGCACGAAGCATAGTTTGGGCATTTTCCCACATCTCATCGTTATCAAAGTACTTGTGAGTATCTTGAGGGTCGCGAAGAGAGAGACGGAAGCGGTATTCAGTCAAGTTGAAATCTTCATAAACATCGATAATCAACTGAAGGGCACGTTGGAATTCTTCTTGGATTTGTTCTGGAGTAACAAAGAGGTGACCGTCGTTGAGTGACATTTCACGTACACGTTGAAGACCAGTGAGGGCACCAGATTTTTCATAACGGTGCATCATACCGATTTCAGCGATACGGATTGGCAACTCACGGTAAGAGTGAACATGGTGTTTGAAGACTTGGATGTGGTGCGGGCAGTTCATTGGACGAAGGACAAATTCTTCCCCGTCACCCATGTCCATAGTTGGGAACATGTCTTCTTGGTAATGATCCCAGTGACCAGAAGTCTTGTAAAGTTCAACAGAAGCAAGTGGTGGAGTGTAGACGTGTTGGTAGCCAGAAGCCAACTCTTTGTCAACGATGTAGCGTTCCAATTCACGACGGATAGTCGCACCATTTGGCAACCAGAATGGAAGTCCTTGACCAACCTCTTGAGAAATCATGAAGAGGTCAAGCTCTTTACCAAGTTTACGGTGGTCACGTTCCTTAGCTTCTTCACGCATTTGAAGGTAGTTTTTCAAGTCTTTCTTGTCAAACCAAGCTGTACCGTAGATACGTTGCATCATAGCATTGTCGCTATTTCCACGCCAGTAAGCACCTGCTACATGGAGAAGGTGGAAGATTTGGATACGACCTGTTGATGGAACGTGAGGCCCACGGCAAAGGTCCACGTATTCACCCTGACGGTAGATAGTCAAACCGCCTTCGTCTTCTGAGTGTTCTTCAATCAATTCCAACTTGTAAGGGTCATTTTTGAAGATTTCACGTGCCTCGTCTTTAGTAACTTCTTCACGAATTGATGGGAAGTTTTCTTTGACGATTTTTTGCATTTCTTCTTCGATACGAGGAAGGTCTTCGTTAGAGATTTGACCAGCTGTGTTGTCAGTATCGTAGTAGAAACCGTCTTCGATTGCTGGACCAACTCCCAAGTGAATGTCTGGGAAAAGACGACGAGCTGCTTGGGCGAACAAGTGAGCAGCTGAGTGACGCAAGATTGGAAGGGCATCTTCGTGATCAGGTGTCACAATTTCGATGCTTCCATCTTCAGTGATAGCACGAGTAGTGTCGATGAGTTTGCCGTTGAATTTACCAGCCAAGGCCTTTTTAGCTAGGGAATTGCTGATCGATTGGGCAATTTCAAAAGTTGTAACGCCAGATTCGAATTCACGAACAGCGCCATCTGGGAAAGTAATGTTAATCATGATGTTCTCCTTATATTGGTTATCCATTATTTCTAAAGCAGAAGTGTTTGCCTATTTCGCAGTCTTAAATAAAGAGAAACAAAAAGCAACATCCTCGAAAGGACGTCGCAACGTGGTTCCACCTTCATTTATGTTCCTCAAAAGAGAGGGACACCTCTGATTGGCTCTAACGTAGCCACCGTTTTATGTTTTCATAAAAAATCACGAGTAGTATCAGTTTAGGCTTTCTATGCGTTTCCAGCAACCACGCACTCTCTAGTAGAAAGGGACTAAGTGACTTGTCTCTATGGATTATTATAGCATGATTGTGAAAATTTTCAAGATATTTGTAGATTTTTTTGAATTTTCTTCATTAAAAAGTGCTTGCTATGCTTTGTTAGGAGTAATGTGAAATCATCTTTTTGATAAGTCTGTACCTTGATAAAAGTAGTGTTCTGGATTTAGTAAGAGTGAGTCAAAGGTAACCATTATACAGTATTTTTTGTTATAATATTAAAAAGATATATAAGAGGAAATGAGGAGAAAGAATGACAAAAATAGCTCTTCTTTCAGATATTCATGGAAATACTACAGCCTTGGAGGCTGTTTTGGAAGATACTCGGAAGCTAGGAGTGGATGAATACTGGCTTTTGGGAGATATTCTCATGCCAGGAACAGGGCGTAGAAGGATTTTGGACTTGTTGGATCAACTACCGATTACGGCTAGAGTTTTGGGAAACTGGGAAGACAGTCTTTGGCATGGTGTCCGCAAGGAATTGGATAGCACTCGTCCTAGTCAACGCTATCTCTTGCGCCAGTGCCAGTATGTTTTAGAGGAAATTTCCCTAGAAGAAATCGAAATGCTCCACAATCAACCTCTACAGATTCATCGTCAGTTTGGGGATTTGACGGTAGGAATTAGCCACCATCTTCCTGATAAGAACTGGGGGAGAGAGTTGATTCATACTGGAGCGCAAGAGGATTTTGACCGCTTGGTGACCAATCCACCTTGTGATATCGCTGTATATGGTCATATTCATCAGCAGTTGCTTCGTTACGGGACTGGTGGTCAATTGATTGTCAATCCAGGTTCGATTGGGCAGCCTTTCTTTCTAGATGCCCAGTTACGGAAGGACTTACGGGCCCAGTATATGATTTTAGAGTTTGATGACAAGGGATTGGTAGATATGGACTTCCGACGGGTAGACTACGATGTGGTAGCTGAATTGCAGTTGGCTAAAGACCTCAAACTTCCCTATTTTAAGGTTTACTATGAAAGTCTGGTCAATGGTATCCATCATACTCACAATCAGGAATTTTTGAGAAAATTAGCCCAGAAAGAGGGCTACGATCGGGAGTTAGATGCCTGGTTGAAAAGTGGTAATGATTGACATTACAACTAAAAAGGGTATAATAAAAGAAAAAGAAGAGTAGAGGCAGGGTAGCCTCGTAAAAAGGAGAAGAGGATGCAAATTCCAAGTAGATTTACCATTGCGACTCATATGCTGATAATCATTGCCCTCAAGGGGAAGGAAAGCAAGGTGACCAGTGATTTTCTGGCTGCTAGTGTCGGGGTCAATCCAGTCATTATCAGAAAGACCTTGTCCCAGTTGAAGAAGGCAGAGCTGATTTCAGTAGCGCGTGGAACAGGGGGAACAGAGATTGTCAAGGACCTCAAAGACATTAGTCTTTTAGATGTTTATCAAGCGGTCGAGTGTCTTGGTAAGACAGGTCAACTCTTCAGTTTCCATGACAATCCAAATCCAAATTGCCCAGTTGGAGCTCGTATTCATGATGTTTTGGATCAAAAACTGGAGAGAATTCAGCTGGCGATGGAGGCAGAGCTTGGTCAGACCAGTCTAGAACAAGTCGTGGCCGATGCAGAGAGTCAAATGAAGGATTAAGAGGGATAGATGCCTGCAAATGAAATGTCAAAACACTGCTAGAAATCTGGCAGTGTTTTTTTGAGACTGCGTAGAAAAAACTCCTGGGAAATTCCAGGAGAGTATGAGTGGTTATTTAAACTTGAATCCTTCGTAAATAAGCTCTGTTTTTGGATTTTGTTTCTTAATCTGTTTGGCAAGTGACTTCATCATAGAAAGAGGACCACACATATAGACGGTTGCCTGTTCGGGCACTTCTTCTTGCTCAAAATTAAGATAGCCGTCTTTCCTACTGTCTACTAGATGGAGTTCAAAATTAGGATTTTTCTGAGCATAGTCACGGAGCAAATCTAGATAGACTGCATTTTCATTTCCACGGAAGCTATAGTAGAAGTGAACCTGTTTATCTAAAATAGGATGTTCACGGATGTAAGAGATGAAGGGGGTAATCCCAATGCCTCCAGCAATCCAAACCTGATTTTCTCGTCCTTCTTCTATGATCATGTGTCCGTAAGCTCTGTCTACGCTTACTTTGCTGCCGACTTGAAGATTGTCATAGATATTCTTGGTATGGTCACCTGAATTTTTAACAGTAAAGTAACGAGTTTGACCATGACCTCCTGAGATAGAAAAGGGATGCGGAGCACTTTCAAAGCCTTCTTGGAAAATCTTTAGAAAGGCAAATTGTCCTGATTGATAGTTGAAAGGTCTGCTAAGATGGATTTGAATTTCTATAGTATCGTGATTTAAGCGTTTGAGATTAGTAATTTTCCCTAGATAGGGGAATCCAATCTTTTGATAAAGGAAAATGATATAAAAACCAGCCAGTAAGCCTAAAAGGGCATAGCTACCAACAAGAAAACTTAGAAGATTAAATGTAAGGAGACGATTGCCCATCATCATGTAGACGTGAAAGAGTCCCAAAATATAGGCTAGATAAACAAGGCGGTGAATCCATCGCCAAGCTTCGTATTGGATGTATTTGCCTAAATAGGCGACAAGGATGATACTGGCAAAGATATAGATGGCAAGGTTGCCAAACTGAGCGGATAAGCGAGAGCCCCACAGACCGCCCATACTAAAGTTATGCAAGATTAGTAGGATGATGGAGAGAAAGGCTGTGAATTTGTGGACAGTATAGACTCTCTCCAAACCGTGAAACCAGCTTTCTAGTAGGGGGAGACGAGTGGCTAGGATAAAAGTTAGAGATAGGCTTGTTAAAGCTAGTCCTGGAATCATGAATTGGGGAGAAGTGCTCATCCAAGTTAAAATAGTCAAGAGAAAACTAGCTATGATAAAGAGTAGTCCTTTGATTGATTTCATAGAAAATTCCATTTCATTAATATTTTGATTTGTTGTAAATAAATTTGTTACATTTTATCATAGAAAAAGTATGGTGTCAAATTGAGGTATATAAATATCTACTATCATCAAAAAAACTCTCCAATTGAACTGGAGAGTGGCTGTTTATTCTGCAGCTTGTTGCCAACGTTTTGCTAGCATATGAGACAAACTAGAAATGGCTAGGTTAAAGCTGAAGTAGATGAGGGCAATCAGGATATACAGACTGAAGACCTGCTCTGGTTCGAAATAACGGCCCATGAGAATTTGGCTGGCTCCAAAGAGTTCTTGTAGGGCGATAACAGAGTAGAGAAGACTGGTATCCTTAATCACGGTTACAAACTGAGAAATGATAGCTGGCAGCATTTTACGAATGGCTTGTGGGAGAATGATGTGGTAGAGGATTTGGGCTGAGGTAAATCCTTGCGACATTCCTGCTTCGTATTGCCCCTTGTCCACAGCATTGAGACCGCCTCGAATAATCTCAGCTAGAGCCGCTGATGTAAAGAGGGTAAAGGCAGTGATTCCTGCTGGTGTGGATTTCATCTTGAACACTAAAAAGATAGTAAAGATCCAGAGGAGGTTGGGAACGTTGCGCACAAACTCGATGTAAATGCTGGAGATGATGCGCAAGACAGGATTTTTCCCATTTCTCATAACTGCTAGCACTGTCCCGATAAGGGTAGAGAGAACGATGGCAATTAGAGAAATATAGAGGGTCAAGCCAAATCCTTTAAAGATAAAGACTAGGTTATCTGGGGTTAAAACTTCTAAAATGGATTCCATAGTAACCTCCTAAAGTGAATAGGCTTTTTTGTTGGATTGCTCCATCTTGCGACCAAACTGGGCAACAGGGAAGCATAGAGAGAAGTAGAGCAGGGCAGCGCCTAGAAAGGCTGGGATATAGTTTCCGTTAAGAGCCGACCAAGACTTGGTCACAAACATCAAATCTACTCCAGAGATGATAGCGACTGTAGAGGTGTTTTTGATGAGGTTAACAATTTGGTTGGTCAAAGGAGGGAGAATGATACGAAAAGCCTGAGGCAAGATAATCAAGCGCATAGCACTGATATAGGTAAAACCTTGCGATAAGGCAGCTTCCATCTGACCGCTAGGAATAGACTGAATACCTGAGCGAATCACCTCAGCAATATAGGCACCGTGATAGAGTCCCACGCAGAGAACGGCTGTCCAATAAATCGGAATCATGATGATATGGTCACTGATAAGAGGTAGACCATAAAAGACGATGACAAATTGCACCAAAAGGGGAGTGTTTTGGTAAAATTCAACAAAGATGCGAGCCAAAATTCTCAATATTGGACGCTTGCTGGTTGACATGGCTCCAAAGAAGATGCCCAAAACCATGGCTAGGATAAAGGATCCGATTGCTAGGGAAAGGGTGAAGAGGAAACCATTGAAAAATTGTCCAAAATCCTGAAAATAGGCTGTCCAAGATGATAAATCTGTCATGGGGTATCCTCCTTAATCTGCAGTATGGCTAGATGGTTTGAGCTTGTAACGGTCATAAAGTTTTTGCAAACTACCATCCTTGCTCCATTTAGTGACCAAGTTATCAAGATAGTCGTTGAGCTCTGTATTTGATTTCTTAGTAACGATACCGTAGTCAGATGGCTTGAAACTATCATCTAGTAGTTCTGTCCGCTTACTGATGTAGCCAGATAGGATAGAACGGTCAACGGAAAAGGCATCGATACGGTGAGCGTGAAGGGAAGTAATCAATTCTGGGTAGGAACCAAGTTCGACGAATTTAAAGGTCAGGCCTTTCTTTTTACCCAGTTCGGTAATTAGACGTTGGGTAATGGAACCTTGGGCAACTCCGATGGTTTTTCCGTTTAAGTCTTCAATGTTTTTGATTTTGGCAGACTTATTGACCAAAAATCCAGAAGCGTCCGTGTAGTAGGGGCTGGTAAAGTTATAAAGTTTTTTGCGTTCGTCTGTGATGGTAAAGGTCGCGATATCCATATCGACCTGTTCATTGTCTAGAAGGGGTCCGCGAGTTTGTGCTGTAACTGGCACATAACGAACCTTGACCTTGAGCTCATCAGCTACCATCTTGGCCAGATCAGTTTCGATACCAGAATAGGTTCCTGTCTTGGGATCCTTGTAACCGAAATTGGGAACGTCTTGTTTGACACCAACAACCAGCTCGCCTCTCTTTTGAATGTCTGCGACACTGGTATCAGCCTGAACTGGTTTTGTAGCAGCAAGACCGAAAAGGCTAATCAATAATGCTGATAAAAAGAATTTCTTTTTCATAGGCGCCTCCTTATTTAACTTTGTCACTTTCGTGGTTGATGATTTTGCTGAGAAATTGTTGGGCACGAGGTTCGCTTGGATTGTCAAAAAAGTCATCAACATCTGTCGTATCCACCAAAACCTCTCCGTCAGCCATAAAGATGATGCGATCCGCAACTTCACGGGCAAAGCCCATTTCATGAGTAACGATAATCATATTCATACCATCGTGGGCCAATTTTTGCATAACTGCTAGAACATCGCCGATAGTTTCAGGGTCTAGGGCAGATGTTGGCTCATCAAAGAGGAGGAGTTCAGGATGCATAGCGAGTCCACGTGCGATGGCAATCCGTTGTTTTTGTCCACCAGATAGCATGGCTGGATAAGAATCTTTCTTGTCCCACATATTTACAAATTCCAGATATTTTTGGGCTGTTTTTTCAGCTTCTTTTTTATCAATTCCTAGAACTTTTATGGGTGCTAGTGTTACGTTTTCTAACACTGTTTTATGCGGATAGAGGTTGAAATGTTGGAAAACCATGCCGACTTCCTTGCGAAGGGGCACCAAATCTTTCTGGCTGGCACCAGCAACTTGGTGACCATTTACTAGAAGACTTCCTTTGTCTACAGCCTCCAAACCATTGATGGTGCGGATAAGAGTGGACTTACCAGAACCAGAAGGACCTAGGAGTACAACAACTTGCCCTTTTTCAAAACGGAGATTGATGTCGCGGAGTGCATGGTAATCTCCGTAATATTTTTCGACGTGTTCAAATTCTACTAAAGCCATAAGGAATCTCCTTTGTGTTAGATTTTATAACATGATTCTACACCAAAAGATTTGTCTTGTCAAATCATATCTGAAAAAATTCACTAAAATTTTATAAAAAAGCAATCTGGATAGAGAAAACGTCTAAATCGTGTTATAATGAAGCGATAGAATTCTTAGAAAGAGTGGATGTCTTTTTGATAACACCTACTTATGAATGGCAGTTTGCCCCGCAAGTAGAAGATGCGGATTTTACAAAGATAGCCAAGAAGGCTGGACTGGGTCCTGAGGTGGCTCGGTTATTATTTGAAAGAGGAATTCAGGACCAAGAAAGTCTGAAGAAGTTTTTAGAGCCTTCCTTAGAGGACTTGCATGACCCTTATCTGCTCCATGATATGGATAAGGCAGTGGAACGGATTCGTCAGGCCATTGAAGAAGGGGAAAATATCCTCGTTTACGGTGATTACGATGCGGATGGTATGACTTCGGCTTCTATTGTTAAGGAAAGTTTGGAACAGCTTGGTGCTGAGTGCCGTGTTTACTTGCCCAATCGTTTTACCGACGGTTATGGACCTAATGCCAGTGTTTACAAATATTTTATCGAGCAAGAAGGAATTTCCTTGATTGTGACGGTGGATAATGGGGTTGCGGGTCACGAGGCTATTGAATTGGCCCAGTCTATGGGAGTAGATGTCATTGTGACTGACCACCATTCTATGCCTGAAACCTTACCAGATGCCTATGCTATTGTCCATCCTGAACATCCAGATGCGGACTATCCTTTCAAATATTTGGCTGGTTGTGGAGTTGCTTTCAAGCTGGCTTGTGCCCTTTTAGAAGAAGTACAAGTGGAATTGCTTGATTTGGTCGCTATTGGTACCATTGCTGATATGGTTAGTTTGACAGATGAGAACCGTATCTTGGTTCAATATGGTCTGGAAATGTTGGGACATACTCAGCGCATTGGTTTACAAGAAATGCTGGATATGGCTGGGATTGCCGCCAACGAGGTAACAGAAGAAACGGTTGGTTTCCAGATTGCCCCTCGTTTGAATGCTTTGGGCCGTTTGGATGATCCCAATCCTGCCATTGATTTGCTGACTGGCTTTGATGATGAGGAAGTACATGAGATTGCTCTCATGATTCATCAGAAAAACGAAGAGCGCAAGGAAATCGTCCAGTCTATCTATGAAGAAGCTAAGACCATGGTGGACCCTGAGAAGAAGGTCCAAGTCTTGGCTAAGGAAGGCTGGAATTCTGGGGTTCTGGGTATCGTCGCTGGTCGTTTGTTGGAAGAACTAGGGCAGACAGTCATCGTTCTCAATATAGAGGACGGTCGTGCCAAGGGTAGTGCTCGTAGTGTGGAAGCGGTCGATATTTTTGAAGCCCTAGATCCCCATCGCGACCTCTTTATCGCATTTGGCGGTCATGCTGGCGCAGCAGGAATGACGCTGGAGGTTGAGAAACTCTCAGATTTATCTCAGGTTTTGGAAGATTATGTCCGTGAAAAAGGAGCGGATGCTGCTGGCAAGAACAAGTTAAATCTAGATGAAGAACTGTATTTGGAAGCACTTAGCTTGGAAACAGTCAAAAGTTTTGAACGTTTGGCACCTTTTGGCATGGATAATCAGAAACCTGTCTTTTATATAAAGGATTTTCAGGTCGAAAGTGCCCGTACCATGGGGGCGGGCAATGCCCATCTCAAACTGAAAATTTCTAAGGGTGAGGCTAGTTTTGAAGTGGTGGCCTTTGGCCAAGGCAGATGGGCGACAGAGTTTTCTCAAACCAAGAATCTAGAGCTGGCAGTCAAATTGTCTGTCAACCAATGGAATGGGCAAACTGCCCTGCAGTTGATGATGGTGGATGCGCGTGTGGAGGGTGTTCAACTTTTTAACATCCGTGGGAAAAATGCAGTCTTACCAGAAGAGGTTCCAGTCTTGGATTTCTCTGGAGAAGTGCCGGATTTAGCGACTAGTGAAGCGGTTGTCGTAAAAAACATACCTGAGGATATTACTCTGTTGAAAACCATTTTTCAGGAACAGAATTTCTCTGCCGTTTATTTCAAAAATGATATTGACAAGGCCTACTATCTGACAGGCTATGGGACTAGAGAGCAGTTTGCCAAATTGTACAAGACCATCTACCAGTTCCCAGAGTTTGATATTCGCTACAAACTGAAGGATTTGGCAGCTTATCTTAATATCCAACAAATCTTGCTGGTCAAGATGATTCAAGTATTTGAAGAGCTAGGCTTTGTGACGATCAAAGATGGTGTCATGACAGTCAATAAAGAGGCAGCAAAGCGGGAAATCGGAGAAAGTCAGATTTACCAAAATCTCAAACAAACCGTCAAAGACCAAGAAATGATGGCGCTGGGTACCGTGCAAGAAATTTATGACTTTTTAATGGAAAAAGAATAGCAGATAGGAAAGAGTTGGGCAACCAGCTCTTTTTTGAAAACAAATCTTCATTTTGAAAATCATTAAAAAAATGGTATAATGGTAGGAAAAGATTCGGCTAAAAGTAATAGTGCTTTTAGAATAAGAGGGTAAGCAACCCTATAATCAAGATAAACTAAGCTTTCGGAGGAAAAATGAGTAATATCAGTTTAACAACACTTGGTGGTGTGCGTGAAAATGGGAAAAATATGTATATCGCTGAAATCGATGGGTCTATTTTCGTTTTGGATGCAGGTCTGAAGTACCCTGAAAATGAACAACTAGGGGTGGACGTAGTTATTCCAAATATGGACTACCTTTTTGAAAATAGCGACCGTATCGCTGGCGTTTTCTTGACCCATGGGCATGCGGATGCCATTGGTGCTCTGCCTTATCTCTTGGCTGAAGCCAAGGTGCCTGTATTTGGCTCTGAACTGACCATTGAGTTGGCCAAACTCTTTGTCAAAGGAAATGATACGGTTAAGAAATTCAATGATTTCCATGTCATTGATGAGAATACGGAGATTGATTTTGGAGGGACTGTGGTTTCCTTCTTCCGTACGACCCACTCTATCCCAGAAAGTCTGGGTGTGGTCTTGAAGACAGCTGAAGGAAGCATCGTTTATACAGGTGACTTCAAATTTGACCAGACAGCTAGTGAATCCTATGCGACAGACTTCGCTCGTTTGGCAGAAATCGGTCGTGATGGAGTTCTAGCTCTTCTTAGCGATTCAGCCAATGCGGACAGTAATATCCAAGTGGCTAGCGAAAGTGAAGTTGGGGACGAGATCACTCAAACCATTTCGGACTGGGATGGTCGTATCATTGTTGCAGCAGTAGCTAGCAACCTCTCTCGTATCCAGCAGGTGTTTGACGCTGCGGATGCAACAGGCCGCCGTGTGGTCTTGACAGGATTTGATATTGAAAATATCGTCCGTACTGCTATTCGCCTTAAGAAATTGTCTCTAGCTAACGAGAGTCTTTTGATTAAGCCAAAAGATATGTCTCGCTTTGAAGACCATGAGTTGATTATCCTTGAGACAGGTCGTATGGGTGAGCCTATCAACGGTCTTCGCAAGATGTCGATTGGTCGCCACCGTTATGTGGAAATCAAGGACGGTGACCTAGTTTATATTGTAACCACTCCGTCTATCGCTAAAGAAGCAGTCATGGCGCGTGTGGAAAACATGATTTACCAAGCTGGCGGAGTTGTCAAACTGATCACTCAAAGCTTGCGTGTGTCAGGACATGGAAATGCGCGTGATTTGCAGTTGATGATCAATCTCTTGCAACCCAAGTATCTCTTCCCAATTCAAGGAGAATACCGCGAGTTGGATGCCCATGCTAAGGCTGCTATGGCAGTTGGGATGTTGCCAGAACGCATTTTTATCCCTAAAAAGGGAACCAGCATGGCTTATGAGAATGGAGACTTTGTCCCAGCTGGAGCGGTTTCGGCAGGGGATGTCTTGATTGACGGGAATGCCATTGGTGATGTTGGCAATGTGGTTCTTCGTGACCGTAAGGTCTTGTCAGAAGATGGAATTTTCATCGTCGCAATCACCGTTAACCGTCGTGAGAAGAAAATTGTGGCCAAGGCTCGTGTGCATACGCGTGGATTTGTTTATCTCAAGAAGAGTCGTGATATTCTCCGTGAAAGTTCAGAATTGATTAACCAGACGGTAGAAGACTATCTTCAAGGAGATGACTTTGACTGGGCAGACCTCAAAGGGAAGGTTCGTGATAATCTTACCAAGTACCTCTTTGACCAAACCAAGCGTCGTCCAGCTATTTTACCAGTAGTCATGGAAGCGAAATAATTGTTGAAATAAACAGAGAGAAAGTCGAGTTTCGGCTTTTTCTTATAGAAAAATAGAGGAAAAAATTATGGCAGTAATGAAAATCGAGTATTACTCACAAGTTTTGGATATGGAGTGGGGAGTGAATGTCCTCTATCCTGATGCTCATCGAGTGGAAGAACCAGATTGTAAAGATATTCCCGTCTTGTACCTCCTGCACGGGATGTCTGGCAACCATAATAGCTGGCTCAAGCGTACTAATGTAGAACGCTTGCTTCGAGGCACTAATCTCATCGTTGTTATGCCCAATACCAGCAACGGTTGGTATACCGATACCCAGTATGGTTTTGACTATTACACAGCTCTAGCAGAGGAATTGCCACAGGTTCTAAAACGTTTCTTCCCTAATATGACTAGCAAGCGTGAAAAGACCTTTATCGCTGGTCTCTCTATGGGAGGTTACGGCTGTTTCAAACTGGCTCTTGCTACAAATCGTTTTTCTCATGCAGCTAGTTTTTCAGGTGCTCTCAGCTTTCAAGATTTTTCTCCTGAAAGCCAAAATCTGGGGACACCAGCTTACTGGAGAGGTGTTTTTGGAGAGATTAAAGATTGGACAACTAGTCCTTATTCTCTAGAAAGTCTGGCTAAAAAATCGGACAAAAAGACCCAGCTTTGGGCTTGGTGTGGCGAGCAGGATTTCTTGTACGAAGCCAATAATCTAGCAGTGAAAAATCTCAAAAAACTGGGCTTTGATGTGACCTATAGCCATAGTGCTGGAACTCACGAGTGGTACTACTGGGAAAAACAATTGGAACGGTTCTTAGCAACCTTACCAATCGATTTCAAATTAGAAGAGAGATTGTCATAATTTAGCTTTCTTTCAGCTTGTTTTAGTAAAATAGACTTTATTTGCTAGAAAGGTGGAGGAACATGCGCTGGATTTTTCGTTTGATAGGGGCTTTCTTTTCTTTTGTGTGGCGTTTGTTTTGGCGTCTAGTTTGGATAGCTTTTCTTTTGTGTGCTTTTGCTTTTGGACTTCTCTGGTATCTGAACGGTGATTTTCAAGGAGCGCTAAAGCAAGCAGAACTGTCAGTCAAGATTGGTAAACAAAGTATCGACCAATGGGAAAAAACAGGGCAACTGCCTAAGTTGAACCAGACAGATAGCCACCAACACTCTGAAGGAAGGTGGCCGCAGGCTTCTGCTCGTATTTACCTAGATCCGCAGATAGATTCACGCTTTCAAGAAGCTTATGTAGAAGCGATTCAGAATTGGAATCAAACTGGTGCCTTTAAGTTTGAACTGGTGACTGAGGCCAGCAAGGCAGATATCTTGGCTACGGAGATGAATGACGGAGGTACTCCTGTGGCAGGAGAGGCAGAAAGTCAGACCAATCTCTTGACGGGGCAATTCTTGTCTGTCACGGTACGGTTGAATCACTATTATCTGTCCAATCCAAACTATGGCTATTCCTATGAGCGCATTGTCCATACAGCAGAACATGAGTTGGGGCATGCGATTGGCTTGGACCATACAGATGAGAAGTCTGTCATGCAACCTGCAGGTTCTTTTTATGGTATCCAGGAAGAGGATGTTGAAAGACTTCGAAAATTATATGAGACCAATGAGTAGGGGACTATCTTTCCCTACTTTTTTGCTATAATGGAACTATGAACAACTTGATTAAATCAAAACTAGAGCTCCTGCCGACCAGCCCTGGTTGCTACATTCACAAGGATAAAAACGGTACCATTATCTATGTAGGAAAGGCTAAAAATCTGCGTAATCGCGTGAGGTCCTATTTCCGTGGAAGTCACGATACCAAAACAGAGGCTCTGGTATCTGAAATTGTGGATTTTGAATTTATTGTTACGGAGTCTAATATTGAGGCACTTCTCCTAGAAATCAACCTGATCAAGGAAAATAAGCCTAAGTACAATATTATGCTCAAGGATGATAAGTCCTATCCCTTCATCAAAATCACCAATGAGCGCTATCCTCGCTTGATTATCACTCGTCAGGTCAAGAAAGACGGGGGACTCTACTTTGGACCCTATCCAGATGTGGGGGCAGCCAATGAAATCAAGCGATTACTGGATCGGATTTTCCCTTTTAGAAAGTGTACAAATCCACCGTCTAAGGTCTGTTTCTACTACCATATCGGCCAATGTATGGCCCACACCATCTGTAAGAAAGATGAGGCCTATTTCAAGTCCATGGCTCAGGAGGTTTCTGATTTCCTAAAAGGGCAGGATGACAAAATCATCGATGACCTAAAGGGCAAAATGGCAGCGGCAGCCCAAGCTATGGAGTTTGAACGTGCGGCGGAATACCGTGATCTGATTCAGGCGATTGGAACGCTTCGAACCAAGCAGCGGGTCATGGCTAAGGATCTCCAAAATCGGGATGTCTTTGGCTACTATGTGGACAAGGGATGGATGTGTGTTCAGGTTTTCTTTGTCCGTCAGGGAAAACTCATTGAGCGCGATGTCAATCTCTTTCCCTACTACAATGATCCGGATGAGGATTTCTTGACCTATGTGGGACAATTCTATCAAGAAAAATCTCACCTAGTTCCTAATGAGGTGCTGATTCCGCAGGATATTGACGAAGAAGCCGTCAAGGTCTTAGTGGATACTAAGATTCTCAAACCCCAGCGTGGTGAGAAAAAGCAACTGGTCAATTTGGCTATAAAGAATGCTCGAGTCAGTCTAGAGCAGAAGTTCAACCTGTTAGAGAAATCTGTCGAAAAGACACAAGGAGCTATTGAAAATCTAGGTCGTTTGCTCCAAATACCGACCCCAGTCCGCATCGAATCCTTCGATAACTCTAATATCATGGGGACCAGTCCTGTTTCAGCCATGGTGGTCTTTGTCAACGGCAAACCAAGTAAGAAAGATTACCGTAAGTATAAAATCAAGACCGTAGTCGGGCCAGACGACTATGCGAGTATGAGAGAAGTCATTCGCAGGCGCTATGGTCGAGTACAGCGTGACGGTTTGACTCCTCCAGATTTGATTGTCATCGATGGGGGACAAGGTCAAGTCAATATCGCCAAGCAAGTCATACAAGAGGAACTGGGTCTGGATATTCCCATTGCAGGTTTGCAAAAAAATGACAAGCACCAAACCCATGAATTACTTTTTGGAGATCCACTTGAGGTGGTGGAGTTGTCTCGCAATTCTCAGGAATTTTTCCTGCTCCAACGTATCCAAGATGAGGTCCACCGCTTTGCTATTACTTTCCACCGTCAACTGCGCTCCAAAAATTCTTTTTCATCACAACTGGATGGAATTGAAGGGCTGGGACCTAAACGCAAGCAGAATCTCATGAAGCATTTCAAGTCTTTGAGCAAAATCAAGGAAGCCAGTGTGGATGAGATTGTTGATGTTGGAGTACCTAGAACGGTTGCAGAGGCTGTACAGAGGAAGTTGAACCCGCAGGAAGAAGAGGAATTAGCTCAAGTGGCGGAAGAAAGAGTAGATTATCAAACGGAAGGAAACCACAATGAACCATAAAATCGCAATTTTATCAGATATTCATGGCAATACAACTGCCCTAGAAGCAGTGATTGCAGATGCTAAAAATCAAGGAGTCAGTGAATACTGGCTTCTGGGAGATATTTTTCTTCCCGGTCCCGGTGCAAATGACTTGGTCGCCCTGTTAAAGGACCTTCCTATAACAGCCAGTGTTCGAGGCAATTGGGATGATTGTGTCCTTGAGGCCTTGGATGGTGAATATGGTTTGGAACATCCACAAGAAATCCAGTCAATGCGAATGACCCAGTTTTTGATGGAGCGAATGGATCCTGCAACGATTGTCTGGCTACGAAGCTTGCCTTTGCTAGAAAAGAAAGAAGTTGACGGACTGCGCTTTTCTCTCTCTCATAATTTACCTGACAAAAACTATGGTGGGGACCTACTGGTTGATAATGATACGGAGAAATTTGACCAACTCCTAGATGATGAAACCGACGTGGCAGTCTATGGTCATGTTCACAAGCAGTTGCTTCGTTATGGCAGTCAAGGGCAACAAATCATCAATCCAGGTTCGATTGGTATGCCCTATTTTAATTGGGAGGCGTTAAAAAATCACCGTGCCCAGTATGCCGTGATAGAAGTTGAAGATGGGGAATTACTCAATATCCAATTTCGTAAAGTCGCTTATGATTATGAAGCGGAGTTAGAATTGGCCAAGTCCAAGGGGCTTCCCTTTATCGAAATGTATGAAGAGCTACGAAGAGAAGACAACTATCAGGGGCACAATCTGGAACTTTTAGCAAGCTTAATAGAAAAGCATGGGTATGTAGAAGATGTGAAGAATTTTTTTGATTTTTTGTAAGAGTTTCCTAAAATAACCAATGCAAACTAAAAAAACGATTGGCTGATCCAATCGCTTTTAGTATATCTTACTGTAACTGAGATTTATCTGGGAGATAAGAACCACCTAGATAAGTATTGCTGAGTTTTTCAAGGGTTCCATCTTGGTAGAGTTCTTTGAGCGCTTTATCAAATTTCTCTTTAAACTCTTTTTGGTCGTTTGAGAAAACGATATAGTTGTTGGGGCTATCGGCAGAAGGTAAATCAACGACTGAGAGATCTAAGCCACGGTCCTTGATAATCTTTTGAACCGATACCTTGTCAAAAACTAGGAAATCAAATTCACCGTTAGAGAGGTCTAAGATTCGTTTACCGATATCCTCTCCAGAAAAATCGATAGTAGCGGGATTGTCAGTGTGTTTTTGATTCCAGTTATTGATGAATTGAGCGTTTGAAGTTCCAGTATCCTCTTGCGTTGTTTTGCCAGCGATTTGGTCAAGTGAAGTCAGAGGATTTTTCTTGTTGCTGACAAGGACGAGGGGATTGTTCGAAATTGGAAGTGAGTAAAGGTATTTTTCAGCACGCTCTTTTGTGTAACTCAAGTTATTGGCTGCAGCCTGATAGTGACCAGAATCAAGTCCTGGAAAGATACTCTCCCAGGCGGTTCTTTGAAATTGAATTTCGTAGTCGCTGAGTTTTTCATCTACTGCTTTTAGAACTTCAATATCGAATCCTGTCAGATTGCCCTTGTCTTCGTAGTCAAATGGCGGCACATCACCAGCTGTAGCAACGACGATTGTTTTTTGAGAGTTAGTCTCTTTAGGTGTAGCTTGATTTCCACAGGCAACCAAAAATGGTAGGATGGCTAGTAATAGGCTAAATTTTTTCATAATGTCTCCATTCAAATGTAAAGTTATCTGTTAGTTTATCAGAAACTTTCCCGATGAACCAATATATATTTTTTATGGCTGTGATAAAAAAACTTAATCATGAAAAATCCCTGCAAGCTCTTTCAAATTATGGTAGAATGGAAGCAGTAGAATTAGAAAAGGAAATCGATTATGAAATTTCTTGAATTAAATAAAAAACGTCATGCGACCAAGCATTTCACTGATAAGTCAGTTGATCCAAAAGATGTGCGTACGGCTATCGAAATCGCAACCTTGGCTCCAAGTGCCCACAATAGTCAGCCTTGGAAATTTGTGGTCGTTCGTGAGAAAAATGCTGAACTGGCAAAATTGGCTTACGGTTCCAACTTTGAGCAGGTATCATCAGCGCCTGTAACTATTGCCTTGTTTACAGACACAGATCTGGCTAAACGTGCCCGCAAGATTGCCCGTGTCGGTGGTGCTAAAAATTTCTCAGAAGAACAACTTCAATACTTCATGAAAAATTTGCCTGCGGAATTTGCCCGTTACAATGAACAACAAGTCAGCGACTACCTAGCCCTCAATGCAGGTTTGGTTGCTATGAACTTGGTTCTCGCTCTTACAGACCAAGGAATCGGATCAAATCTGATTCTTGGTTTTGACAAATCAAAAGTCAACGAAGTTTTGGACATCGAAGACCGTTTCCGCCCAGAACTTTTGATTACGGTAGGCTATACAGACGAAAAATTGGAACCAAGCTACCGCTTGCCAGTAGATGAAATCATCGAGAAAAGATAGAAGGAAGATAATATGACAGCAATTGATTTTACAGCAGAAGTAGAAAAACGCAAAGAAGACCTCTTGGCTGACTTGTTTAGCCTTTTGGAAATCAACTCAGAACGTGATGACAGCAAGGCTGATGCCCAGCATCCATTTGGACCTGGTCCAGTAAAAGCCTTGGAGAAATTCCTTGAAATCGCAGACCGTGATGGCTACCCAACTAAGAATGTTGATAACTATGCAGGACATTTTGAGTTTGGTGATGGAGAAGAAGTTCTCGGAATCTTTGCCCATATGGACGTGGTGCCAGCTGGTAGCGGTTGGGACACAGACCCTTACACACCAACTATTAAAGATGGTCGCCTTTATGCGCGTGGTGCTTCTGATGATAAGGGTCCTACAACAGCTTGTTACTATGGCTTGAAAATCATCAAAGAATTGGGGCTTCCAACTTCTAAGAAAGTCCGCTTCATCGTCGGAACAGACGAAGAATCAGGCTGGGCAGATATGGACTACTACTTCGAGCACGTAGGACTTGCCAAGCCAGACTTTGGTTTCTCTCCAGACGCTGAGTTCCCTATCATCAACGGTGAAAAAGGAAATATTACTGAATACCTCCACTTTGCAGGTGAAAATGCAGGTGATGCCCGTCTTCATAGCTTCACAGGTGGTTTGCGTGAAAATATGGTGCCTGAATCAGCAACAGCGGTTGTTTCAGGAGATTTGACTGACTTGCAAGCTAAACTAGATGCTTTTGTTGCAGAACACAAACTTAGAGGAGAACTCCAAGAAGAAAACGGCCAATACAAGGTGACGATCATTGGTAAATCAGCCCACGGTGCTATGCCTGCTTCAGGTGTCAATGGTGCAACCTACCTAGCTCTCTTCCTCAGCCAGTTTGACTTTGCTGGTCCATCCAAAGACTACCTTGACATCGCTGGTAAGATTCTCTTGAACGACCATGAGGGTGAAAATCTCAAGATTGCCCATGTGGATGAAAAGATGGGTACTCTTTCTATGAATGCGGGTGTCTTCCGCTTCGATGAAACAAGTGCTGATAATACCATTGCCCTTAATATCCGCTATCCAAAAGGAACAAGTCCAGAGCAAATCAAGTCAATCCTTGAAAACTTGCCAGTTGCTTCTGTTAGCCTCTCTGAACATGGACATACGCCTCACTACGTGCCAATGGAAGATCCACTTGTGCAAACCTTGTTGAATGTTTATGAAAAACAAACTGGCCTTAAAGGTCATGAGCAAGTCATCGGTGGTGGAACCTTTGGTCGCTTGCTCGAACGAGGTGTTGCCTACGGTGCTATGTTCCCAGACTCGATTGATACCATGCACCAAGCCAATGAATTTATCGCCTTGGATGATCTCTTCCGAGCAGCAGCAATTTATGCCGAAGCTATTTATGAATTGATCAAATAAAACGATAGAAGTCTGAGATCTTATGCTTAGACTTCTTTTTGGAGGGAAAGTAGATGTCTCAAATTGAAAGAATCAAGCAGGCTATTATGGCGGATCCACAGAATGTCGACTATACAAAGCGTGGCATTGAGCCTCTCTTTGCAGCGCCAAAGACTGCTCGCATCAATATCATCGGTCAAGCGCCTGGTCTTAAAACCCAAGAAGCAGGCCTTTACTGGAAGGACAAAAGTGGTGACCGTTTGCGGGACTGGTTAGGTGTGGATGAAGATACCTTTTACAATTCAGGTTATTTTGCTGTTTTGCCTATGGATTTCTACTTTCCAGGCCATGGCAAGTCAGGTGATTTACCACCGCGAGCGGGTTTTGCAGAAAAATGGCATCCGCAGCTCTTGCGAGAATTGCCCGATATTCAGTTGACCCTCTTGATTGGCCAGTATGCCCAAGCCTACTATTTACGGGAGAAAGTTAGTGGCAAGGTAACAGAACGGGTAAAACATTACCAGAACTACTTGCCAACCTATTTTCCACTAGTTCACCCTTCACCACGAAATCAAATCTGGATGGCCAAAAATCCTTGGTTTGAGTCAGAAGTGGTGCCAGATTTGAAAAAAAGAATTAAAACCATTTTATAGTCAATGAAAATCAAAGAGCAAACTAGGAAGCCAGCCGTAGGTTGCTCAAAACACAGTTTTGAGGTTGTGGATAGAACTGACGAAGTCAGCTCGAAACACTGTTTTGAGGTTGTGGATAAAACTGACGAAGTCAGTAACCATACCTACGGTAAGGTGACGCTGACGTGGTTTGAAGAGATTTTCGAAGAGTATTAGGAGAAAAAGAATGAAAGAAATTACCTTTGACGCATTTTACCAACTTTATCAAAACGACCAACTTTCTCTAGTGGACGTGAGAGAAGTGGATGAATTTGAAACTCTTCATTTAGAAGGTGCCCACAACCTACCGCTTAGTCAATTAGCTGATAGCTATGATCAGTTGGACAAGGATCAGTTGCATTATGTCATTTGTAAAGCTGGAATGAGATCAGCGCGTGCTTGCCAATTCCTATCAGAACAAGGTTATAATGTTATCAATGTACAAGGTGGTATGACTGCCTTTGAAGAACTCTAAACGTAAGAATTTTCTCCTACTTGGTGTAGACTGGGTAGGAGAGTTTTATTTTTAGATAATTCATACTTTTTAGAATTTTAAAAACATTTAACATTTTGCTTCGTGTTGCTTTTTTCAGACTCCCAATCGTGGTATACTAGGTCAGTATTTTATAAATATGAAGGAGATTTTCATGGCTAAAAAAGGTGCCCTAACAGGTTTGCTCCTGTTTGGAATATTTTTTGGTGCGGGAAACTTGATTTTTCCGCCTTCTCTAGGTGCTTTATCTGGAGAACATTTTCTTCCTGCCATCGCAGGTTTTGTCTTTTCAGGCGTCGGTATCGCCGTCTTGACCCTTATTATTGGAACGCTAAATCCTAAAGGATATATTCACGAGATTTCAACAAAGATAGCGCCTTGGTTTGCGACTCTGTACCTCGTAGTTCTCTATTTGTCAATTGGCCCATTCTTTGCTATCCCACGTACTGCTACAACGGCTTACGAAGTAGGTATTAGCCCCCTTCTGTCGGATGCAAATAAAGGTCTAGGCTTGATTGTCTTTACCCTTCTTTACTTTGCGGCAGCGTATCTAATCTCGCTTAATCCATCAAAAATCTTAGACCGTATCGGTCGTATTTTAACACCAGTCTTTGCGATTTTGATTGTTATCTTGGTTGTTCTAGGAGCTATCAAATACGGTGGAACAAGCCCTCAAGCTGCGTCAGCTGCTTATCAAGCTTCTGCATTTGGTACAGGTTTCCTAGAAGGTTACAATACCTTGGACGCCCTTGCTTCAGTTGCTTTTAGTGTAATCGCAGTTCAAACCTTGAAACAACTTGGGTTTTCAAGTAAGAAAGAATACATTTCAACTATTTGGGTGGTTGGTATCGTTGTTGCCCTTGCCTTCAGCGCTCTTTACATCGGTTTAGGTTTCCTTGGAAATCATTTCCCAGTACCAGCTGAAGCGATGAAGGGTGGAACACCAGGTGTTTACATCTTGTCACAAGCTACTCAAGAAATCTTTGGCTCAACAGCCCAACTCTTCCTTGCAGCTATGGTTACCGTAACCTGCTTCACAACAACGGTTGGTTTGATTGTGTCAACAGCTGAGTTCTTTAATGAACGTTTCCCACAAATCAGCTATAAAGTTTATGCGACAGCCTTTACCTTGATTGGATTTGCTATTGCCAATTTAGGTCTTGATGCGATTATCAAGTACTCCATTCCAGTACTGGTTATTTTGTACCCAATCACGATTGCCATCGTTATGATTGTCATTGTCAACAAATTTGTTGCCCTTTCAAAACCAGGTATGCAGTTGACAATTGCTGTTGTTACAGCTATTGCTATTGCAAGCGTACTAGGAAGCTCATTTAAAGTTGAGTTTCTTGCAAACCTTGTCAACGCTCTTCCTTTTGCCAAGGCATCACTTCCATGGTTAGTACCAGCCGTTGTCGGAATCTTGCTCTCATTGGTTCTACCAAACAAGCAAGAAAGCGATGTTTTTGAAATGGAATAATCATTAAAATCACTCTTGTAGCTAAGTCTACAGGAGTGATTTTCTTTTTTTATCCGATGATAAATGTGTTATAATAGGTAGCAAAAGAGGTGAAGAAATGAATCAAACAGTAGAATATATCAAAGAACTGACAGCCATTGCGTCGCCAACGGGCTTCACTCGAGAGATTTCGGACTATTTAGTCAAGACTCTAGACGGTTTTGGTTACCAGCCGGTTCGTACAGCCAAGGGCGGTGTCAATGTGACCATCAAAGGTCAAAATGATGAAGAGCATCGCTATGTGACTGCCCATGTTGATACGCTGGGGGCCATTGTCCGTGCTGTCAAACCAGACGGTCGTCTTAAAATGGACCGTATCGGTGGTTTTCCTTGGAACATGATTGAAGGTGAAAACTGTACCGTTCATGTGGCTAGCACAGGTCAAAAAGTATCAGGAACCATCCTCATCCACCAAACTTCTTGCCATGTCTACAAGGATGCAGGAACTGCAGAACGCACGCAGGACAATATGGAAGTGCGTTTGGACGCCAAAGTAACCAATGAAAAAGAAACTCGTGCTCTTGGCATTGAGGTCGGCGATTTTATCAGCTTTGACCCACGAACTTTCGTGACAGAGACAGGCTTTATCAAGTCTCGTCATTTGGACGATAAGGTTAGCGCAGCGATTTTGCTTAACCTACTTCGTATATATAAGGAAGAGAAGATTGAATTGCCAATAACAACCCATTTTGCTTTTTCAGTTTTTGAAGAGGTGGGACACGGTGCTAACTCTAATATCCCTGCTCAGGTAGTAGAATATCTGGCTGTGGATATGGGAGCTATGGGAGATGACCAGCAAACAGATGAGTACACAGTATCTATCTGTGTAAAGGATGCTTCAGGTCCTTATCACTATGACTTCCGTCAACATTTGGTTGATTTGGCTAAAGAGCAAGATATTCCATTTAAACTGGATATCTATCCATTTTATGGTTCGGACGCTTCAGCGGCTATGTCTGCAGGTGCAGAAGTCAAACACGCCCTTCTCGGTGCTGGTATCGAATCTAGTCACTCATATGAACGTACTCATATTGACTCGGTGGTCGCAACAGAACGAATGGTCGATGCTTACCTTAAGAGTGCATTGGTAGATTGATATGTGTCTGATTTGCCAGAGAATTGAGCTCATTAAGAAGGGAGAAAATCCCTATTTTGTGAGAGAACTAGAAACAGGCTATCTTGTGATTGGAGACCACCAGTATTTTGCAGGCTATAGTCTCTTTTTAGCCAAGGAACACGTTACAGAATTGCATCATTTAGAGAAGGAAACTAGAATCCGTTTTCTAGAGGAAATGAGTTTAGTCCAAGAGGCAGTTGCCAAGTCCTTTGCTGCCGAGAAAATGAATATTGAACTTTTAGGAAATGGCGATGCCCATCTCCACTGGCATCTTTTCCCTAGACGAACAGGTGATATGAATGGTCACGGTCTCAAGGGGCGTGGGCCAGTCTGGTGGGTTCCCTTTGAAGAAATGACAGCAGAAACCTGCCAAGCAAAACCGGATGAGATGAAAAGATTAGTCAAACATTTATCGTTAGAAGTAGATAAACTATTAGAAATAAAGGAGTAGAAATGAAAAAAAGATACCTTATCTTGACAGCTTTGCTAGCCTTGAGTCTAGCAGCTTGTTCACAAGAAAAAGCAAAAAATGAAGATGGAGCAGCTAAGACAGAACAAACAGCTAAAGCTGATGGAACAGTCGGAAGTAAGCCTCAAGGAGCTGCCCAGAAAAAAGCAGAAGTGGTCAATAAAGGAGACTACTACAGCATCCAAGGGAAATACGATGAAATCATCGTAGCCAATAAACACTATCCATTGTCAAAAGACTACAATCCAGGGGAAAATCCAACAGCCAAGGCTGAGTTGGTCAAACTCATCAAAGCTATGCAAGAGGCAGGTTTTCCAATCAGTGATCATTATAGTGGTTTTAGAAGTTATGAAACTCAGAACAAGCTCTATCAAGATTATGTCAACCAAGATGGGAAGGAAGCAGCTGACCGTTACTCTGCCCGTCCTGGATATAGCGAACACCAAACTGGCTTGGCCTTTGATGTTATTGGGACTGATGGTGATTTAGTAACAGAAGAAAAAGCGGCTCAATGGCTCTTGGACCATGCGGCTGATTATGGCTTTGTTGTCCGTTATCTCAAAGGTAAAGAAAAAGAAACGGGATATATGGCTGAAGAATGGCACCTTCGTTATGTCGGAAAAGAAGCAAAAGAAATTGCTGAGAGTGGTCTCAGTTTGGAAGAGTACTACGGATTTGAAGGTGGAGATTATGTCAATTAATACTCTTCGAAAATCAAATTCAAACCACGTCAGCGTCGCCTTACCGTACTCAAGTACAGCCTGCGGCTAGCTTCCTAGTTTGCTCTTTGATTTTCATTGAGTATAAAAAATAAACTTTTCTCTTGCAATTACAGATAAATAGTGTATAATAGATAAGTATGTGTAAAGCATACTTGTGGGAGGTAAAAATCTTTAATTACCGCCAAAACCACAAAGGAGGATTTAAAAATGGCTAAAAAAGTCGAAAAACTTGTAAAATTGCAAATCCCTGCTGGTAAAGCTACACCAGCTCCACCGGTTGGACCTGCTCTTGGTCAAGCTGGTATCAACATCATGGGATTCACAAAAGAGTTCAACGCTCGTACAGCTGACCAAGCTGGTATGATTATTCCAGTTGTTATCTCAGTTTACGAAGATAAATCATTTACTTTCATCACTAAAACACCACCAGCTGCTGTTCTTTTGAAAAAAGCTGCAGGTGTTGAAAAAGGATCAGGTACACCTAACAAAACTAAAGTTGCTACAGTTACTCGTGCACAAGTACAAGAAATTGCAGAAACTAAGATGCCAGATTTGAACGCAGCAAACGTAGAGTCTGCAATGCGTATGATCGAAGGTACTGCTCGTTCTATGGGATTCACTGTTGTTGACTAATCAATAACATAGTAGAAAATCTCACAGCAGTCTATTAGTTGCTTTTCATACTAGGCAAGTGACTGAAGCTTGTACTTGGGTACAGCAAGGGAACTTAACGAAGTAGGAAAAGAAAAATAATAGACTGATAACCCGCAAGACTTCATCATTTCGAGAAGTGACGTGGGAGATGAAAATCGATTGAACCACTTACAAGGAGAATAGAAAATGGCTAAAAAAAGCAAACAACTTCGTGCTGCTCTTGAGAAAATTGACAGCACAAAAGCATACAGCGTAGAAGAAGCTGTAGCACTTGCAAAAGAAACTAACTTTGCAAAATTTGACGCAACTGTAGAAGTTGCTTACAACTTGAACATCGACGTTAAAAAAGCTGACCAACAAATCCGTGGAGCAATGGTATTGCCAAACGGTACTGGTAAAACTTCACGCGTTCTTGTTTTCGCACGTGGTGCAAAAGCTGAAGAAGCAAAAGCTGCTGGTGCAGACTTTGTTGGTGAAGATGACCTTGTTGCTAAAATCAACGACGGTTGGTTGGACTTCGACGTAGTTATCGCTACACCTGACATGATGGCTCTTGTTGGACGTCTTGGACGTGTCCTTGGACCACGTAACTTGATGCCAAACCCTAAAACTGGTACTGTAACTATGGATGTTGCTAAAGCAGTTGAAGAGTCTAAAGGTGGTAAAATCACTTACCGTGCAGACCGTGCAGGTAACGTTCAAGCTATCATCGGTAAAGTATCATTTGAAGCTGAAAAATTGGTTGAAAACTTCAAAGCTTTCAACGAAACAATCCAAAAAGCAAAACCAGCTACAGCTAAAGGAACTTACGTAACAAACTTGACTATCACAACTACTCAAGGTGTTGGTATCAAAGTTGACGTAAACTCACTTTAATCAGTAGTTTATATCAGAGAACGAGTACGAAAGTGCTCGTTTTTTTAGGTACTATGAACATTCCGTTCATCTGAGGTGTAAGTTCTCTGCGAGGATTATATACTAGTAAACCCAAAAGTTATTCCCAAGTCTAACTATTGTGAGTAGCTTATCGAACGGCATTAGGATAGACTGTTTAAGTCTGACGCTGGAAATAAGAATCGGCAGAGGAAGAGATAGAGAAATCTTGGCTATACGAATAGGCACGTGATATATAGCGGATAAGGAGATCAGCAAATCTAAAGTACAAATATGTAGTCGTAACCTATATGCGTAAACTAGGTGAGCAATTGAATTCGAATTAGAGAGGTGATTAATAGATTTATGCTATAGTCATGGCAGCTTGTGTGCTTTTGATTCTAGTTTATCAAATAATAGATTAGAATTGTCAGATAATATAATTTTATGTTATAATAAAGAAAAAATAGAGGTGTTCAAATGTCAGAAGCAGGTCATAAGTTTTAAGCAAAACTGGGGAAAAAACGCTTACGTCCAGGTGGAAAACGTGCCACAGATTGGTTAATTGCGGAAGGAGGATTTTCAAAAGAAAAGAGAATACTAGAAGTTGCTTGTAATAGGGGAACTACAGCAATTGAGTTGGCACAGCGTTTTGGTTGCAAGATAACTGCTGTTGATATGGATGCTCAAGCTCTAGAAGTGGCTAAAAAATCTGCTGAAACGGCAGGTGTTGATCATTTGATCAGATTTGAAAGAGCAAATGCAATGAAACTTCCTTATGAAGATGCTAGTTTTGATATTGTTATAAATGAAGCTATGCTGACTATGCAAGCCGATCAAGCTAAGAAAAAATGTGTAATGGAGTATCTAAGGGTTTTAAAACCTGAAGGTCTTCTCTTGACACATGATGTGCTTCTTAAGGAAGCTAAAGAGTCTGTCAGACAGGAATTATCACAAGCAATTCATGTAAATGTAGGTCCTTTAACTCAAGATGGTTGGGAACAGGTGATGATAGAATCAGGTTATCGTGATGTGAAAGTATTGACTGGTGAAATGACATTAATGAAATTATCAGGTATGATTTATGACGAAGGTTGGCTAGGAACCTTAAAAATTTGTGTAAATGCTTGTAAAAAGGAGAATAGAAAGCAGTTTTTAACTATGTATAAAATGTTCGCTAAAAATAAACAGAAATTGGGCTTTATTGCTATGGCTAGTTATAAATCGTCAAATCGTTAGATAATTATTGAAGTTAACTTTTCCTTTTTTCTTTCTTAAAAAATATGCTATAATAGAGAGTAAAAAACTTTGAAAGAAAGAAAAAGATGAATTTAAAAGATTACATTGCAACAATTGAAAATTATCCGAAGGAAGGAATTACCTTCCGTGATATCAGTCCTTTGATGGCTGATGGAAATGCTTATAGCTATGCTGTTCGTGAAATCGTTCAATATGCTACTGACAAGAAAATTGATATGATCGTAGGGCCTGAAGCTCGTGGTTTTATCGTGGGCTGTCCAGTTGCCTTTGAGTTGGGAATTGGTTTTGCACCTGTTCGTAAGCCAGGTAAATTGCCACGCGAAGTTATTTCTGCTGACTATGAAAAAGAGTACGGGGTTGATACCTTAACTATGCATGCTGATGCCATTAAGCCAGGTCAACGTGTTCTTATCGTAGATGACCTCTTGGCAACAGGTGGAACTGTTAAGGCAACTATCGAGATGATTGAAAAACTTGGTGGTGTTGTAGCAGGTTGTGCCTTCCTTGTTGAATTGGATGAATTGAACGGTCGTGAAAAAATCGGTGACTACGATTACAAAGTTCTTATGCATTATTAATGAAAAACAGTCCCTAGGGCTGTTTTCTCTACATTAGGATATAAAAATAGACTATAGCTAGTTAGAGAAAAACTATAATTGAAAACTATATCTTCTTACAGTATAATAAAGGAAACAAGTGTTTACATTTTAACTCTAAACACAAGCAATTATTCCTGAAAGAGTACAGTTAGGAGAGGGTTATGCCTATTCGAATTGATAAAAAATTGCCAGCTGTTGAGATTTTACGGACAGAGAATATCTTTGTCATGGATGATCAACGTGCTGCACACCAAGATATTCGTCCCTTGAAGATTTTAATTTTAAATCTCATGCCACAGAAAATGGTCACAGAGACCCAGTTGTTGCGCCACTTGGCTAATACACCCCTGCAACTGGATATTGATTTTCTCTATATGGAAAGCCACCGCTCTAAGACAACTCGTTCAGAGCACATGGAGACCTTTTATAAAACTTTTCCTGAAGTTAAGGACGAGTATTTTGATGGCATGATTATCACGGGTGCTCCAGTTGAGCATTTACCATTTGAGGAAGTGGACTATTGGGAGGAATTCAGTCAGGTAATCGAGTGGTCCAAGACCCACGTCTATTCGACGCTTCATATCTGCTGGGGTGCCCAGGCTGGTCTTTATCTGCGTTATGGGGTGGAAAAATACCAGATGGACAGTAAATTATCAGGTATCTATCCTCAGGATACTTTAAAAGAAGGACACCTTCTCTTTAGAGGCTTTGACGATAGCTATGTATCCCCTCATTCTCGGCACACGGAGATTTCTAAGGAAGAGGTCTTAAATAAAACCAATCTCGAGATTTTATCAGAGGGTCCTCAGGTTGGAGTTTCGATTTTGGCTAGTCGTGATTTACGAGAAATTTATAGTTTTGGGCATTTGGAATATGATCGTGATACCTTGGCAAATGAATATTTCCGAGATCGTGATGCAGGTTTAGATCCACATATTCCAGAAAATTACTTTAAGGATGATGATGTCAACCAGACACCTTGTCTTTGTTGGTCTTCATCAGCAGCCCTCTTTTTCAGTAACTGGGTGAACTATGCCGTCTATCAGGAAACACCTTTTGACTGGAGAAAAATAGAAGATGATGCATCTGCATTTGGGTATTTATAAGAGGAATTATGACATATTTAGACGCTTTTAAATCAGGGAACTTGGTTTTACCGAGTGCCCTGCTCTTGCATTTTAAGGAACTATTTCCTTCCAGCGACGATTTTCTGGTCTGGCAATTTTTCTATTTGCAAAATACGACAGGTTTGGAAGAAATGTCCCCAAGCCAGATTGCTGAAAGGATTGGCAAGGAAATTTCGGATGTCAATCAGGCTATTTCCAATCTGACGGAGAGGGGACTACTTCAGTATCGAACGATCGAATTGAATGGCGAAATTGAATTGCTTTTTGATGCTAGTTTGGCTTTGGAACGTTTGGATAATTTGCTTGGAGCCGCTCATTCGAGTTCAGACCAGTTGACATCTCAAAATCAGCTCAAAGATTTGGTGGAAACCTTCCAGCAGGAATTAGGACGCTTGTTGACACCTTTTGAGATTGAAGATTTGACCAAGACACTAAAGGAAGATGGAACCAGTGCTGACTTGATTAAGGAAGCTCTTCGTGAAGCTGTTTTGAATGGAAAAGCAAACTGGAAGTACATTCAGGCGATTTTGAGAAACTGGCGCCATGAAGGTATCAAAAGTGTGGCTCAAATCGAGGCTAAGCGGGCAGAAAGAGAAGCAAGCAATCCTCAGTTGACACAGGTATCTGCAGATTTCAGAAATGCCATGGATCTTTGGAAGGATTAATCCATACAAGCAGGCTTGAAATCCGAGTAAGATTTGCAAGCTGTGTATAATTGTGATAAAATAAATAGAAAATAAATTGAAAAAAGAGGTATGTGAAATGTCACGTAAACCATTTATCGCTGGTAACTGGAAAATGAACAAAAATCCAGAAGAAGCTAAAGTATTCGTTGAAGCAGTTGCATCAAAACTTCCTTCATCAGATCTTGTTGAAGCAGGTATCGCAGCTCCAGCTCTTGATTTGACAGCTGTTCTTGCTGCTGCTAAAGGTTCAAACCTCAAAGTTGCTGCTCAAAACTGCTACTTTGAAAATGCAGGTGCTTTCACTGGTGAAACTAGCCCACAAGTTTTGAAAGAAATCGGTACTGACTATGTTGTTATCGGTCACTCAGAACGCCGTGACTACTTCCATGAAACTGACGAAGATATCAACAAAAAAGCAAAAGCAATCTTTGCAAACGGTATGCTTCCAATCATCTGTTGTGGTGAGTCACTTGAAACTTACGAAGCTGGTAAAGCTGCTGAATTCGTAGGTGCTCAAGTATCTGCTGCATTGGCTGGATTGACTGCTGAACAAGTTGCTGCATCAGTTATCGCTTACGAGCCAATCTGGGCTATCGGTACTGGTAAATCAGCTTCACAAGACGATGCACAAAAAATGTGTAAAGTTGTTCGTGACGTTGTAGCTGCTGACTTTGGTCAAGAAGTTGCAGACAAAGTTCGTGTTCAATACGGTGGTTCTGTTAAACCTGAAAACGTTGCTTCATACATGGCTTGCCCAGATGTTGACGGTGCCCTTGTAGGTGGTGCGTCACTTGAAGCAGAAAGCTTCTTGGCTTTGCTTGACTTTGTAAAATAATCAGTAGCAAAAGCTAGGTGGAACAGCATTCAAGATGTCTGTTCCATTTTTTATAGGAGAAGAAAGATTGAAAATCAAGATTGGAAAAATTGGATTAGCAAGTCTCTGTTTACTGGGCTTGGCAGTTAGTCATGTCGCTGCAAATGAAACTGAAGTGAAATCATCTTCGGAAGGAAGCAGAGTTCAAGATTCTTCTAGCAAGGTAGAAGAAAAGAAATCAGAAACGACTACAAGTCAAAAAGAAGAAGAGAAGATGGAAGAAGTAAAAGAGACGCGAGCTAGTAGTAGTCAGAAAGAAGAAAGTAAGCCAAATTTAACATCAGCACACTGGGAAGGAGATTTCTATGTAAAAGCTGATGGTTCCAAAGCGAAGAGTGAGTGGATTTTCGATACTAGCTACAGTAGTTGGTTCTATATAAAATCAGATGGTCGTTATGCCCAAAAAGAATGGCATGGAAACTATTACCTCAAAATGGGTGGTTACATGGCTAAAAATGAATGGGTTTACGATAACAATTATAATAGCTGGTTCTACCTCAAGATAGACGGTTCTTATGCAAATCAAGAATGGCAGAAAATTAATGGTAAATGGTATTATTTCAAGAAATGGGGCTCTATGGCTAAAAGTCAGTGGCAAGGAAATTATTTCTTGAATGGTCAAGGTGCCATGATGCAAAACGAATGGCTTTACGATAAGCATTATAAGACTTGGTTCTATCTTAAGGCAGATGGTTCTTACGCTAATGAACAGTGGCAAAAGATTGATGGCAAGTGGTACTATTTCAAGAAGTGGGGCTACATGGCTCAAGATGAGTGGCAAGGTAATTACTATCTTACTGAAAGTGGTGCTATGGCGACTGGTGAGTTAGTGATGGACGATACTCGCTATACTTTTGCTGATTCAGGGGAACTGAAAGAAAAGAAAGCCTTGAATGTTGGTTGGGTTTATCGAAACGGCCACCGTTATTTCTTTAACCATCGTGAAGAACAGGTTGGAACAGATCGTGCTAAGAAGGTTATTGATGTCAGTGAACATAATGGTCGCATTAGTGATTGGAAAAAGGTTATCCAGGAAAATGGAGTTGATGGCGTCATTGTTCGCTTGGGATATAGTGGTGTAGAAGATAAGGAATTGGCTTATAATATTCAAGAATTGAATCGACTAGGCATTCCTTATGGTGTTTATCTTTATACCTATGCCGAAAATGAAACAGATGCTGAGAATGATGCCAAACAGACTATTGAACTCTTGAAGAAATACAAGATGAACTTGTCTTATCCAATCTACTATGATGTTGAGAACTGGGAATATGTCAATAAAACAAAGAGAGCTTCAAATGATACTGGAATCTGGGTCAAGATTATCAATAAGTATATGACAACAATGAAGCAGGCTGGTTATCAAAATGTGAAAGTTTATAGCTATCGTCAACTCTTGCAAACTCGTTTGAATCATCCAGATATTTTACAACATGTCAACTGGGTTGCAGCCTATACGGATGTGCTTGATTGGAATAATCCTCATTATTCAGGAGAAAAAGGATGGCAATATACTTCATCTGACTCTCTTAAAGGGATTAGGGGTCATGTTGATGTTAGCGTCTGGTATTAAGATATAAAGTTGAGAAAGGAGTGTGCAAGAAATTTGCATCCTCTTTTTCTTTATTTTACTGAAGCAAAGGGGTATGAAATTTATACTCTACGAAAATCTCTTCAAACCACGTCGGTTTTATTTGCAACCTCAAAGCTGTACTTTGAGCAACCTGCGGCTAGATTTCTAGTTTGATCTTCATTAAGTATTAATCAAAAAATCTCTAAATAATTCTTAAATTATCAGTCTATTGCAACTTTTCTCATGTGAGTCTTTTGGCTTGCTATTGGTTTTTCTTAGTAGTATACTAAGGTAGTAATCATTAAGAAGTGGTTACAAAAAATAATGAATGAGGTAAAGAAAATGGTAGAATTTAAAAAAGAAGCAGTAAAAGACGTAACAACATTGACAAAATCAGCGCCAGTAGCATTGGCGAAAACAAAGGAAGTATTGAATCAAGCTGTTGCTGATTTGTACGTAGCCCACGTTGCTTTGCACCAAGTACACTGGTACATGCGTGGTCGTGGTTTCCTTGTATGGCATCCAAAAATGGATGAGTACATGGATGCTCTTGATGGTCAATTGGATGAAATCAGTGAGCGTTTGATCACACTTGGTGGTAGCCCATTCTCTACATTGACAGAATTCCTTCAAAACAGTGAAATCGAAGAAGAAGCTGGTGAATACCGTAATGTTGAAGAAAGCTTGGAACGTGTCCTTGCTATCTACCGTTACTTGTCAGAACTCTTCCAAAAAGGTTTGGATGTTACTGATGAAGAAGGTGACGATGTGACAAACGGTATCTTTACAGATGCTAAAACTGAACTGATAAACAATCTGGATGCTTGCCGCAGAACTTGGACAAGCACCTGGTTTGTAAGAAATAGAATAATCATATAAAAATCTGTAGGATGCCTCTTACAGATTTTTTTCTATTCTGTAAGCTATTCCAAACCAGTCTTTTTTTTGAGTTTTTTGATAAAATAGTACTATCAGTGAAAAGGATGGAAGCATGACTAAGAAAATCGTAGCTATTTGGGCCCAGGATGAAGAGGGTGTGATTGGTAAGGGAAATCGCCTGCCTTGGCATTTGCCAGCAGAACTGCAACACTTCAAAGAAAACAACTCTGAATCATGCTATCTTGATGGGGCGTGTGACCTTTGATGGGATGGGGCGTCGCTTGCTTCCACAACGGGAAACTCTGATTTTGACGCGTAATTCTGAAGAAAAGATAGACGGGGTTACTACTTTTCAGGATGTCCAGTCTGTCTTGGACTGGTATCAGGCTCAAGAAAAGAATCTTTATATTATCGGTGGGAAGCAAATTTTTCAGGCTTTTGAACCCTACCTTGACGAAGTAATTGTGACTCAAATTCATGCTCGGGTGGAGGGAGATACCTATTTCCCTGAGGAGTTTGATTTGTCTCTTTTTGAGACAGTTTCAAGCAAATCCTATACCAAAGATGAGAAAAATCCTTATGATTTTACCATCCAATACCGCAAGAGAAAGGAAGTCTAATGGAACGTAGTATATTTGGTTTTTTCACAGCCATGCTGTGTTTGGTCTGCTTGCTTGCAGGAGCACAGGCTTTTCGTAAAAAGCGTTATGGACTTTCTGTCCTGCTCTGGTTAAATGCCTTTACCAATTTGGTCAATAGTATCCATGCTTTTTACATGACCTTATTTTAGATAGAATGACAGTATAGAATAGAACGGAAGGAAATCATGCCTACAAATAGGAATAATGATATGATGGTTTATTGCTCATTTTGTGGCAAAAGCCAAGAAGAAGTACAAAAAATAATCGCAGGCAACAACGCCTTTATCTGTAATGAATGTGTGGAGTTGGCTCAGGAAATCATTCGAGAGGAGTTGGCGGAAGAAGTCTTGGCAGACTTGTCTGAAGTTCCAAAACCAATCGAACTCCTCCATATCTTGAACCACTATGTAATCGGTCAAGATCGTGCCAAACGTGCTTTAGCAGTAGCAGTATACAACCACTACAAACGCATCAATTTCCACGATACGCGTGAAGAGTCGGAAGATGTGGATTTGCAGAAGTCAAACATCTTGATGATTGGCCCAACTGGTTCAGGGAAAACTTTCCTGGCCCAGACCTTGGCTAAGAGCTTGAATGTGCCTTTTGCGATTGCGGATGCAACAGCTCTTACTGAGGCTGGTTATGTTGGTGAGGATGTGGAAAATATCCTCCTCAAACTATTGCAGGCTGCTGACTTTAATATTGAACGTGCAGAGCGTGGGATTATCTACGTGGATGAAATTGACAAGATTGCTAAGAAGAGCGAGAACGTATCGATCACACGTGATGTTTCTGGTGAAGGTGTGCAACAAGCCCTTCTCAAGATTATCGAGGGGACCGTTGCTAGTGTTCCGCCTCAAGGTGGACGCAAGCATCCGCAACAAGAGATGATTCAAGTGGATACTAAAAATATCCTCTTCATCGTGGGTGGTGCTTTTGATGGTATTGAAGAAATCGTCAAACAACGTCTGGGAGAAAAAGTCATCGGATTTGGTCAAAATAATAAAGCAATTGATGAAAACAGCTCTTACATGCAAGAAATCATCGCAGAAGATATTCAAAAATTTGGTATTATCCCTGAGTTGATTGGACTCTTGCCTGTCTTTGCTGCTCTTGAGCAATTGACAGTGGATGACTTGGTTCGTATTCTTGAAAGAGCCAAAGAAATGCTTTGGTGAAACAGTACCAAACCTTGCTTTCTTATGATGATGTCGAGTGGAGTTTGACGACGAAGCCCTTCAAGAGATTGCAAATAAGGCCATCGAACGCAAACCCGGTGCGCGTGGTCTTCGCTCGATTATCGAAGAAACCATGCTAGATGTCATGTTTGAAGTACCGAGTCAGGAAAAATGTGAAATTGGTCCGCATCACTAAAGAAGCTGTCGATGGAACAGATAAACCAATCCTA